>URKC01000027.1:0-23248 GCA_900548295.1 uncultured Collinsella sp. | reverse complement strand
AATTTGCCACTGAGCGACTCTGCTTGCAGCCGGAGCGAAGGGGGAAATTCGGCCCCCTCCGCCCCGGCCGGCCAGGTCAACTACACCGTGTACTGCGGCAGGTCCTGCAGGGCGATGACGTCCATGCCCATGTCGTTGGCGCTGCCGTGACCCTGCTGGTCCTCGCGCACGGCCTCGATGGCGCTCACGTACGTGTTGGCCGCAGACATCGCCGTCACGCAGGTCACGCCGCGGCGCACGGCCTCGGTACGTAGCAGGTAGCCATCGCCACGCGAGCCCGGACCATACGGCGTGTTGATGATTACCGCAATCTTGCCATCGGCGATGAGGTCGCCGATGTTGGGGCGCTCGCCGTCGTGCGGGCCGCTGATCTTTTCCACGATCTCGCAGGTCACGTTGCCGCCGCGCAGCACGCGCGCCGTACCTTCGGTGGAGCAGATATCAAAGCCCAGGTAGCGCAGGATGCGGGCGACCGAAAGGATATGGCGCTTATCGCGGTCGCACACACTGATGAACACTTTGCCGGCGCTCGGGTCGGGCAGGTTGTAGTCGATCGCCAGCTGCGTCTTGGCGTATGCCTCGGGATAGCTCTTGGCAATACCCATGACCTCGCCCGTCGACTTCATCTCGGGCCCCAAGATAACGTCGGCTCCCGGAAAACGGCCCCAGGGCATAACGGCTTCCTTCATGCAGAACCAATCGAGCTGACGTTCGTCGCTCGGCAGGCCCAAGCTCGCGATGGAATCGCCCGCCATGATACGTGCGGCACACTTGGCGAGCGGCACACCGGTGGCCTTGGAGATAAACGGCACGGTACGGCTTGCGCGCGGGTTGGCCTCGATCACGTAAACGGTCTCGCCCTTAATGGCGTACTGCACGTTGACCAGGCCGCGCACGCCCAGCGCCATCGCGATGCGGCGCGTGGTCTCGCGGAGCTTCTCCTGCAGGCTCTCGCTAAAGCTAAACGGCGGAATGCAAGTCGCGGAGTCGCCGGAGTGGATACCGGCTTCCTCGATATGCTCCAGGATACCGCCGATGTAGACCTCCTCGCCGTCGCACAGGGCGTCGACATCGGACTCGATTGCACCCTCCAGGAAGCGGTCCAGATACACCGGGTAGTCGGGGCTAATGCGCGCGGCCTCGGCCATGTAATCGCGCAGATGCTCGGCATCGTAGGCGATCATCATGCCGCGGCCGCCCAGCACGTAGCTCGGACGCACCAGCAGCGGGTAGCCGATGTGTGCAGCCACGGCCTCGGCCTCCTCAAACGAGGTGGCCTGGCCCGCCGGCGGATACATGATGCCCAGCTTGTCGAGCAGGGCGGCAAAGCGCTCGCGGTCCTCGGCAAAGTCGATGGCGTCGGGCTTGGTACCCATGATGTTCACGCCGCTCTCCTCGAGCATGCGCGCCAGCTTAAGCGGGGTCTGACCGCCGAGCGTCACCACGACGCCGTCGGGTCGCTCAACATCGATGACATCCATGACGTCCTCGTAGGTGAGCGGCTCAAAGTACAAGCGGTCCGAGGTGTCGTAGTCAGTCGAGACGGTCTCGGGGTTGCAGTTGACCATGATGGTCTCAAAGCCGCGGGCCGCCAGCGCGTAGCTCGCGTGCACGCAGCAGTAATCGAACTCGATGCCCTGGCCGATACGGTTGGGGCCGGCGCCCAGGATCATCGCCTTGGGCTTGTCCGCCGGCGTGGTCTCGTCGGGAGCCACGCACTTTTTGGCGTCCGGGCTCGTGCGGAAGATATTCTCGTAGGTCTTGTAATGGTACTCCGTGGCGCTCGAGAACTCCGCAGCGCAGGTATCGACCGTCTTCATGCTGGGGATCACGCCCAGACCCTTACGGTAAGCGCGCACAAAGCGCTCGTCCGAGCCGGTCAGCGCGGCAATCTCGGCATCGCTCGTGCCATACTGCTTGAGCAGGCGCATCGCGTCGGCGTCGATGTCCTCCACGCGCAGGCCGCGGATGCTCTCCTGAACCTGCACCATATCGTTGATGCGGTTGAGGTACCACGGATCGATACCGCAGATGGCATGGATGCGCGCGACATCCCAGCCACGGCGCAGGGCCTCGACCACAAAGAAGATGCGGTGCTCGGTCGGGGTGCCCACGGCCTGGGCGAGCCCATCGTCGCTCAGCTTGTCGGCACCTTCCTTGCCACCGGCGCAGATGCCCTGGTGACCATCCTCCAGCGAGCGCATGGCCTTGCCGAAGGCCTCCTCAAAGGTGCGGCCGATCGCCATAATCTCGCCCACGGCCTTCATGCGCGTGGTGAGCGTGGGGTCGGTACCCTTGAACTTCTCGAAGGCAAAGCGCGGCACCTTGACCACGCAGTAGTCAATCGTGGGCTCAAAGCAGGCAGGCGTTGCCTTGGTTATGTCGTTGACGATCTCGTCGAGCGTGTAGCCCACGGCAAGGCGCGCGGCGGCCTTGGCGATGGGGAAACCCGTGGCCTTGGAGGCCAGCGCGGACGAACGGCTCACGCGCGGGTTCATCTCGATGACGATCAAACGACCGGTGTTGGGGTTCACGGCAAACTGCACGTTGGAGCCACCGGTCTCGACGCCGATCTTCTCCAGGATGGCGAGCGAGGCCACGCGCATGCGCTGATACTCAAGGTCGGAGAGCGTCTGCGCCGGCGCCACGGTGATGGAGTCGCCGGTGTGCACGCCCATGGGGTCGAGATTCTCGATGGAGCACACGATGATGCCGTTGCCGGCGTGGTCACGCATAACCTCCATCTCATACTCTTTCCAGCCCTCGATGGACTCCTCGACCAGCACCTCGTGGGCGGGCGAGAGCTCGAGGCCCTGGCTCACGATGGAGACGAGCTCCTCGTGGGTGTGCGCGATGCCGCCGCCGGCGCCGCCGAGGGTAAAGCTCGGGCGCAGCACGCAGGGATAGCCCACGCGCTCGGCGATAGCCTCGGCGTCGGCCACGCTGTAGGCATAGCCCGAGCGCGCGACCTCCAGGCCGATCTCGGCCATGGCCTCGTTAAAGAGCTTGCGGTCCTCGCCGCGCTCGATAGCGGCCAGGTCGCAGCCGATCATCTCGACGCCGTACTTGTCCAGCGTGCCGTCTTTCGCCAGCTCGACGGCGGCGTTCAGACCGGTCTGGCCGCCCAGCGTGGGCAGCAGCGCGTCCGGGCGCTCTTTCTTGATTACGCGCTCGATAAACTCGGCGGTGATGGGCTCGACATACGTGCGGTCGGCAAGACCCGGGTCGGTCATGATGGTCGCCGGGTTGGAGTTGACCAGGATGACCTCAAAGCCATCCTCCTTGAGCACCTTGCAGGCCTGGGCGCCGGAGTAGTCAAACTCACAGGCCTGGCCAATAACGATGGGGCCCGAACCAATGACGAGGATGCGCTTGATGTCGGTACGTTTAGGCATGTTTAAAACCTCCTAGAGAGGCTGACTCAATGTTTTGAAAAAGTCAGCGAGGGTGCAGCTGGTGCATCAGGTTGCCGTGATGCGAGGGCGCGCTGGGCTTATGCCCGCGCGTCCGAAGCAGAACGGCAAGATGATGTGCCAGATGCAGCCGCAGCGTCGACCGGTCCGCCGTTCGGTAGAACGGCGGAACCACCATCGGCAAAATTCCAGCCGGCGAGGCGGTCCTTCGCGGTGTCGATGTCCAGGTAGTTCTCCTCGCCGTCCATGAGTCGCGTAAAGGCGGTAAAGAGATAGTGGGCATCGGTGGGGCCGGGCGAGGCCTCGGGGTGGTACTGGACCGAGAAGCACGGAGCGTCGAGCAGCTGGATGCCCTCGGCGGTGCCGTCGTTGAGGTTCACGTGCGTCAGGCGAATGCGGCCGAAGCGCTCGTTCATCACGACCGGCGCGATACCGCGGCGCACCCAGGCGCGCAGGTCGCCATCGGCCGCATGCTCGGTTTCGCCGCCGGAAAGCTCCGGAATCAGTTTGCCCAGACTGGGGAACAGCAGGCCAAAGCCGTGGTTTTGCGCGGTGATCTCCACGCGACGGCTCACCAGATTCATAACCGGCTGGTTACCGCCACGGTGACCGAATTTAAGCTTTTCCATTTGGGCGCCGCAGGCCAAGCTGATCATCTGGTGACCTAGGCAAATACCAAAGACCGGCACCTTGCCGATCAGCTGCTGCACCTGCTCGTAGGTCTCCACCACGGCATCGGGGTCGCCGGGGCCGTTGGACAAAAAGACGCCATCAGGATTCATGTCGAGCACCTGCTGGGCGGGCGTATCCCACGGCACGACGGTGAGGTCGCAGCCGGCACGGACCAGGCCCTCCAGAATACCGCGCTTCACACCGCAGTCGTAGGCGACCACTTTGTGACGGGCAGGAGCGGCAGCCGCAAGCGCAAAGCCATGCGTGGCAGGCAGGTCGGCGGCCACAAACTCGTGAGGCGCGGGACAGCTCACGGTCTTGACCAGGTTCTCGCCCACCAGCGTGGGCGCTGCGTCCAGACGCTCGGCGAGCTCGTCGACGTCGAAGATCTCTGTCGAGATAATGCCCATCTTGGAACCATTGTCGCGCAGATGGCGCACCAGAGCGCGGGTGTCGATACCCTCGATAGCAACGATGCCGTGAGCGCGCAGGTACTCCGGCACGCTGACGGCCGAGCGCCAGTTAGAAGGCGTGGCGCACATATCGCGAACGATCATGCCGCGCATAGCCGGAGCGCTCGCAGGGCGCACGGCGTCGCCGGGGAAGGCCGACTGGACATCGGTCTCGTCGATACCGTAATTGCCGATCTGCGGATAGGTCATGGTTACAATTTGGCCGGCATAACTCGGGTCGGTCATGACCTCAAAGTAGCCCTCGAGCGAGGTGTTGAAGCAGACTTCGCCGGTCGCGGTGCCCTCGGCGCCGCATGCACGTCCATAAAAAATGGTCCCATCCTCAAGATACAGGATACAGGGACCGCAGGTGCCCTTGCTGGTTTTGGCCAGCATACGCTGGCAAAGCTCGCTGGGCGCGAAGGTGCGGGCGGCAGCGCCCGCGGTATGGTTGTTCGCCATAATTCTCCTTCCCGGTCTCACAGGACCGGCTTAAAGGTGTGTAGTTAGGCCTCGCGGTATTGTAACCGCAAGCATGCCTCATGGCGTTAATTTCATCGAAATGTTTACGAAATGATAATTATGACTTTCTATGCATAATGATTATTTAATCCCCGTCCCAGAAAAATTATCCCGCGTGGGCTTGTGGCTCACGCGGGATAATGGCCTCTTACTTTTGCTTGTCCTGTTCCAGCAGATCGGACGGTGAGCGATCGGGCTTGCCGCCGCGGAAAATCTCGCGGCCATGCAGACGATGCTCCAGGTCACGTTCGGCCTTTTCCTCGTCAATCTTGGTCTGGCTCACCACCGGGTCCTCGATCAGCGACGAAACCGAGTTCACCTGTTTTTGAATGCGCTCGGCAATGGTGTCGTCCATGCTTACGATGCGCATCTTCCAGTCGATACTCGTGGCGTTGGATGAGCTCTTGGTCCACACAAACGTCAAAATGGCGCTCTGATGACCCCGCGCGGGAAACATGCCAAAGAAGGAATCGTGCTGAATGTTGCTATCCTCGTCGATATAGGCGTGAACGTTATACACCACGCGGTCGATCTTATCGTTGAGCAGCGCGTTGGTCGCAAGCGCAGCGGCCTGAATCTGCCCGTTGGACAGCAGCTCGAGCTCGTTGGCAGACGATGTGTCCAACACCGTCACCTCGACCGTGCCCGTACGCTCATCAGCTTCATCGACGGTAAAGTCGAGCGGGAACTGCGTAAAGCCGTTACCCCACTCAAGGCCGCCCTTCAGCGCCGTCGAAACGGTATCGACTGAAACGCTCTCGGACAGGTTGGCGGTGTTCAGACGACGCATCACGCCGTAGCCAATCTGCATGCCCACGATCAGCACCAAAATACCAATGACCACGGCCATCGCGGTCTTCGTAATGGTATGACTCACCTGCGAACCCGAAGGATCGTCCTCGGACAGCGGGTCGATATGTTTTGCCTGGCTCGCACGGTCCTCGCTGCGCAGCTGCGCTAGCGCCGCTTTGTCACCGCGCTTGGCCGCAGCCTCCTTCTCACGCATGCGCTCGGTTCGCTTTTTGGCAAGCGTGGGATCCAAGACACCGGATGCATCGATTTCGGAGAATAACTCCGTCACCTCTTCCGGAGTCAAAGGGTTCTTATCAGCCATAATCTTCCTGTCATATCAATCAGTCGAGCTCGTGCGCACGCGCACCTTCGAACTGCATTCGATAGTAACGGGCATAGGTGCCGCCACGGGCGAGAAGCTCCTCGTGCGTGCCACGTTCCACAACGCGACCATGCTCAACGGTCGCAATCTCATCGGCGTGTTTAATGGTCGAGAGACGGTGGGCGATGATAATCGTGGTGCGGCCGCGCGCCAGTTCTTCGAGTGACTCCTGCACCGCCTCCTCGCTCTCGTTATCCAAAGCACTCGTCGCCTCGTCCAAGATCAGGATCTTGGGGTTCTTGAGAAACACGCGCGCGATGGCGATGCGCTGCTTCTGTCCGCCCGAAAGACGGCTGCCGCGCTCGCCCACGACCGTGTCATAGCCCTGTGGAAGCGACTCGATAAAGGCATCGATGTTGGCACGTCGGGCGGCCTCGGCGATCTCTCCTGCCGTAGCGCCCGGCTTGCCGTAGGCGATGTTCTCGCCAATCGTGCCGTCAAACAGATAGACATCCTGCTGCACCAGGCCGATGGCGCGACGCAGGCTCTGCTGCGTCACATCGCGCACGTCCTGGCCGTCGATGCTAATGGATCCGGCAGCCACGTCATAAAAGCGCGGCAGCAGCGAACAGGTCGTGGACTTGCCACCGCCCGAAGGACCAACCAAAGCGATGGTCTGCCCGGGCTTGATGGACAGGTCCATATGGTCGATAACGGGACGCTCGTCGGCATCGCCCTCGCCCAGCTCAACATCCTCGTAGTTAAAGCACACGTCGTGATACTCCACGGCGCCGGCAGTCACCTGCAGATCCGTAGCGCCCGGCTTGTCCTGGATATCCGGCGCGGTCGAGAGCACCTCGTCCATACGCTTAAAGCCGGCGATAGCCTTCTGATACGTTTCGGCCGAATTGACGAGTGTCTCGAGCGGCGTGCAGAACAGCGAAATATAGAGTGCAAAGGTCGCCATATCGACCGCCTGCAGCTGCCCCTGGGCGACCAGCCAGCCGCCAAGCAGCACCACGATTACATAGAGCACACCCGAGAGCAGGCCATACGTCGCAGTATAGACGCCCATGGCGTGATACATGTTCTCCTTGGACGAAAGATAGCGATTGTTGGAGGCGCGGAACTTGAAGCGTTCGGTCTCCTCATTGGCAAAGCTCTTGACCACGCGCATGCCCGCCAGCGAATCCTGCAGCTGCGCATTGATGCCGCTGATCTTTTTGCGGTTGTCGCTAAAGACCTCGCGCATGCGCATGTTCTGCCAAAACATGATGACCGCAAACGCCGCCGTCACCACGGCCATGGCGAGCGCCAGCACCGGGGCGATGGTAAAGAGGATCACAAACGAGCCAATGATCTCGATGCCGCAGATGATGATCCACTCGGGCACGTGATGCGCCGCCTCGCAGATATCGAACAGGTCGTTGACCACGCGGCTCATCATGTCGCCCGAGCTGTTGCGGTCGAAGTACGCAAAGCTGAAGCGCTCATACTGGTCGAACAGGTCCTCGCGCATCTTGGACTCCATGCGCGCGCCCATCACGTGACCCCAATAGCTCACAAAGTAGCGGCAAGCGCAGCGGACGGCATACATCAGCACCAAGCCCACCGCGATCATGCCGAGCGCCTGCATAATGGCAGCCTGACCCTGAGTAAACAGCCCACCGGTCAAATTGCGCAGAATAATAGGAAACGCAAGGTCAATGGCAGCAAGCACCAGAGCGCAAACAGTATCGGCAACAAAAAGCCCCATCTGGGGCTCGTAATACGAGAGAAACCTTTTAAACATGCAATCCTCGAAGAGAAATAAATAGCGTGAGAAATCCGGTTGAACCGGTCAGGCTGAAAACAAAGCGTCCCAACAAGCATAACGCCGATGTTCTGGCAGCGTCAGCGAAAACGTCCCTAAGCGAGCAAGGTGCCTTGAAAGAGGAGCGACGCGTACTTCGGTACGCGAGCGACGATTGAAAGGCAGATTGCCGCTTAGGGGCGTTTGCAGCGTCGACTCGTTACGCGGTTTGGTAAAACCGCGTAACCTAGAGCTCGGCCCCGCCCAAGCGGTGCGCGATGCTATCGCAGGCCAAGGCGCCCACGACGGTCTTGGCGTCTTCGATCTTGCCGTCGAGCACGGCGTCGATCAGCTCGTGCAGCGGCACCAGGTCCACGTTGACAAACTCGTCATCATCGGGGTTGGGCGCATCAAACTCGAGCTTGGTAGCCAAGTAGATGTGGATGATCTCATCGCAAAAACCACAGGACGTGACAATCGACGTCAAAAAGCGAATACGACCAGCCCTAAAGCCCGTCTCCTCATGCAGTTCGCGCTTGGCGCAATCGAGCGGGTCCTCGCCTGGATCGAGCTTGCCGGCGGGAATCTCGACCGTCACGCGGTCGATGGCGGTGCGGTACTGACGCACCAGTACGATCTTGCCACTCTCGGTCAGCGCCACAACGGCCGCCGCACCCGGATGGCGAACGATATCGCGGGCGCTGCGGCGACCGTTGGGCAGCTCAACCTCAAGACGGTGGACATCGAGGATCTTGCCCTTCCAGGCACACTCCTCCGAAAGAATCTTCTCGTGCAGCTCGACATCGTGCGGGTCGTCGTCGCCCAACACCAGCGCCGGCTCGTCAGCGACCTCGCCACCAGGCTCGCCCTCGGCGTGCCCATACATGCGGCTGTCCTCTTCAACGATCTGCGCATCCACGAGCTCTTCGTTCTTCTCGTCCATCCGTCTCATTCCTCTCGGATTTTAGGCATCCCAGGCGTCGCGGCCGCGCAGCGCGCGCAGGCCGATGTCGTGGCGCAGGGTCTTGCCTTCAAAATCAATCTTCTCGCAGGCCTCGTAGGCAAGGTTGCGAGCGTTCTCGAACGTGTCACCCAGAGCGGTTACGGCAAGCACGCGGCCGCCGTTGGTCACGAGCTGGCCATCCACCACGGCGGTGCCCGCGTGGTACACGGTCACGTTCTCCATGGCCTCGGCATCCTCAATACCAGTGATGACCTTGCCCTTCTCGTAGCTGCCGGGATAGCCCGCGCTCGTCAGGACAACGGCCACGGCCCACTCGTCACGCCAGTCGAGCTCAATCTGATCGAGCTCGCAGTTGGCGCAGGCGAGCATGACCTCAACCAGGTCGTTCTTAAGACGCGGCAGCACGACCTGCGTCTCGGGGTCGCCAAAGCGGGCATTGAACTCCAGCACCTTGGGGCCGGCAGGTGTGAGCATAAAGCCGCCATACAGGCAGCCGCGGTAGTCGATGCCCTCGGCAGCAAGCTCGGCAACGGTCTGCTCCATGACCGCCACCATGGTGGCGTGCTCCTCGTCGGTCACGATGGGCACCGGGCTGTAGACGCCCATGCCGCCGGTGTTGGGGCCCTTGTCGCCCTCGAGGGCGCGCTTGTGGTCTTGCGAGGTGGCCATGGGGCGCACGGTCTTGCCGTCGGTAAAGGCGAGCAGTGAGCACTCGGGACCAACGAGCATCTCCTCGATAACCACGGTGTTGCCGGCATCGCCAAAGGTGCCGCCAAAGCACTCGCGCACGGCCTCCTCGGCCTGCTCAAGTTCGGTCGCCACGATAACGCCCTTGCCCGCGGCAAGGCCGTCGGCCTTCACGACCAGCGGAGCGCCCTGCTCGCGCACGTAGGCGAGAGCCGAAGCCTCGTCGGTAAACGAACCATAGGCTGCCGTCGGAATGCCCGCACGTTCCATGAGCTGCTTGGAGAACAGCTTGGAGCCCTCCATCTGGGCGCCCTCGGCACCCGGGCCAAAGCAGGGAATACCCGCCGCGCGCACGGCGTCGGCCACGCCCGCCACGAGCGGAGCCTCGGGGCCAATTACCACGAGTCCGCATCCGTGGCTCTGCGCAAACGCCGCCACGGCCGCAGGATCGCAGTCGTCGAGAACAACGTTCTCGCCGCAGCTCGCGGTGCCGCCGTTGCCCGGCGCGATGTAGAGCTTGCCGGCGCGCGGTGATGCCGCGAGCTTAGCTGCCAAAGCATGCTCACGGCCGCCGCTGCCCAACAACAGGATGTCGATGGTTTGAGTGTCCGCCTTCAAGGGTGCCTCCTCTATGGATGAATGGCCCGCTCCGCGCGAGCCCTTTGCAAGCAAATATACCCCTCGGCCGCCCGTCCGGGCTGCAAAGGGGTATATCGCAATAACCAAATAGTCCCGATTACTTCCAGAATCGGTTGATGATCTGCTCGCGACCAGCGCCAACGCCAATAAACGTCACGCGGGTGTGTGCCAGATCCTCGATAAACGCCACGTAGTCCTGAGCCTCCTGCGGCAGCTCGTCAAAGCTGCGGCAACCGGTGATATCGCACTTCCAGCCGGGGAGCTCCTCGTAGATGGGCTTGGCATGCTCAAAGCGCACCTGATGCTCGGGCACGCTGGTGTAGCGCTCGCCATCGACGTCGTAGGCCACGCACACCTTGATGGTGTCGAAGGCCGAAAGCACGTCGAGCTTGGTCACGGCGATGTCGGTGAGGCCGTTGACGCGCGAGGCATAGTTGGCGATAGGGCCGTCAAACCAGCCGCAACGACGACGGCGACCGGTGGTCACGCCGTACTCATAGCCCTCCTCGGTCAGCGTGTGGCCGGCCTCGGACTCATAGGAAAGCTCGGTGGGCATGGGGCCCGAACCGACGCGGGTGATATAGGCCTTCATGACACCCAGCACGCGGTCGACGTTCTTCATGCCCACGCCGGAGCCGGTGATGGCGCCGCCGGCGGTGCAGTTGGAAGACGTCACGTACGGATAGGTGCCGTGGTCGATGTCGAGTAGCGTCGCCTGGGCGCCCTCAAACAGCAGGTTCTTGCCCTCATCGATCATGTTGTTGAGCAGCAGGCTCGTCTCGGTGATGTAGGGGCGCAGGCGCTCGGCCATCGGCAGGTACTCGTCGCAAATCTGGTCCACGGTGTAGGTGGGCAGGTTGTAGATGAGCTCGAGCTCGGGGTTCACGCGGGCAAGAGCGGTCTCCAGCTTGTCGCGGAACAGCGTCTCGTCCAGCATGTCCTGCATGCGCAGACCAATGCGGGCCATCTTGTCCTGATAGCACGGACCGATGCCGCGCTTGGTGGTACCGATGTTCTTCTTGCCGAGCTTCTGCTCAAAGGCGCCATCCAGATCGATGTGGTACGGCATGATGACATGCGCGTTGCCGCTAATCTTGAGGTTCTTGGTGGTGATGCCGTCGGCCTCGAACATGTCGATCTCCTCAAGGACAACCTTGGGGTTGACGACGCAGCCGTTACCGATCACCGACACGTGGTCGGAATACATGATGCCGGAAGGCACCTGGTGCAGGCCGTACTTCTTGCCGTTGACGACGATGGTGTGACCGGCGTTGTTGCCGCCCGAGTAGCGCACGACGGCATCGAAGTCGCCGGCGACCAGGTCGCAAATCTTACCCTTGCCCTCATCGCCCCACTGGGCACCGACCAAAACGGTTGACGGCATGTTTACTCCTTACATTCATGGACTGTCTACGCGCCACGCCGGCACGCAGAAGCACAAAACATTCCCAGTATACCCGTGCAACGGGCGCCTGTCCTACTCCTCGGCATGTGCCCCATCAAGCTCATAGAACTTGGTGGATGCCGGCAGGAACATCAGGTCGACGTCGCCGATCGGGCCCGAACGGTTCTTGGCCACGACGATACGCGTAACGCCCTCGTCGGGTCGATCGTCGCGCGAGGCCTCGGCCTCGTCGGCGGAGCGGTCCAAGAACATAACGATATCGGCGTCTTGCTCGATGGAGCCCGATTCACGAAGGTCGGAAAGCTGCGGACGCTTGCCGGTACGGGATTCGACCTGACGCGAGAGCTGCGACAGCGCGATGAGCGGGATCTTGAGCTCCTTGGCCATGATCTTCAGACCACGCGACATCTCGGAGACCTCGACGGTACGGCTCTCGGAGCGACGTCCCGGCGGAGGACTCACCAGCTGCAGGTAGTCCAGGATGATGATGGCCTTCTCCTTGTTGTGGAGCATACGGCGGCTCTTTGCGCGAATCTCGGTCACCGTGGTGCCGGGCGTATCGTCAATCAGAATATCGAGCTTGGACAGCGTCTGCGTGGCCTCGTTGATATTGGCCCACTGCTCGGGGCTAATGCGGCCCATGCGAAAGTCACTGATCGAGATCATGGCGTAGGCGCAGATCAGACGCTGGGCAATTTCCTTGCCCGACATCTCCAGCGAGAAGAAGCCGACGGTATAACCAGCGGCGGCAGCGTTGAGCGCCAGATTCAGGGCGAACGACGTCTTACCTACAGCAGGACGGGCGCCGATAATGATGAGCTGGCCCTCGCGAAAACCCATGAGCATGCGGTCGAGCGACGGGAAACCCGTGGGCACGCCCGCAGCCTGGCCGCCGGCCTGGCATACTTCCTCGGCCTCGTTATAGGCCTCGACCATAAACTCGGTCAACGTCTTGTAGCTCGACTTGACCTCGCGCGCCGTGACCTTGAGCAGCTTGCTCTCGGCCAGCTCCACGACCTCCTTGGTGTCGGTAGGGGCGTTATAGGCCAGCGCGTTGATCTCGTTGGTGGCACCGATCAGCTCGCGCAGCATCGAGTCGCGACGGACGATGGCGGCATGGTGCTGCCAGTTCACGAGCGACAGGGTCTGACCCATCAGCTCCAAAATGTAGGCCTCGCCGCCCACGGCATCGAGCTTGTTGATGCTGCGCAGGTAATCGATCAGCGAGATGGAGTCGATGGGAATGCGGCTGTTGTACATATCGACCATCGCGGTATAGATGGTCTTATGAATGGGCCGGTAGAAGTCATCGGGCTGCAGCTCGACCTGGGCCTCCTCGACCACCTCGGGCGATAGCAGCATAGCGGCCAGTACATTGGCCTCTGCATCTTGGTTTTGGGGAAGACCCAACTTTGAGCCGCGGTCCTCGACCGTCAGCCCGGTCTCCCTATCGTCATATGCCATGAGCATCCTCATTCATATCGCTTGCGAGCATCCATAGTATCAGCCACGGTCCCAAAACGCGCCGCGCGCCGCCAATCATCACCGAACCAAACGGATGAACGGTCCTGTATATAGGACTTCGACGCAACGTTCACCATGACACTCACTCAGCGCAAAAAAACAAAAGGGCGCCCTGGTTTCCCAGAGCGCCCTTCTTAGAACAAGATTGTTGCGTTGCAGCAAATGCTACTCGGCAGCAGCCTCAGTCTCGACCTCGGCGGTCTCGGCCTCGGCGACCTCAGCGGCCTCCTCGACCTCAGCCTCGGCAGCGAGCTCCTCGGCGGTAACGCCGACGAGAACGACAACCTCGGCCTTGATCTCGCGGTACAGCGAGATGGCAACGGTGTGGGCACCGGCAACCTTGATGGGCTTACCGAGCTCGACGCGCTTTCGGTCGATATCCATACCGAGCTGAGCCTTGATGGCGTCAGCGATCATAGCGGCGGTAACGGAGCCAAAGAGGATGCCCTCGTCGCCGACCTTGACGTCAACGGTGACCGTCTTGCCCTCGAAGGCAGCCTTGGTCTCGTTGGCGGTAGCCAGACGGACGGCCTCGCGCTTGGCGATGTTGTTGCGACGCTCGTCAAGCTGCTTGAGGTTGCCCTTGGTGGCGGCAACAGCGAGCTTCTTGGGGAACAGGAAGTTCTCAGCGTAACCCTGAGCGACCTCTACGACGTCACCCTCGCCGCCCTTGCCCTTGATCTCATCGAGAAGAATAACCTTCATGATGCGTCTCCCTTCTTAGCCGCGGTCGCGGTTGCCACGAGAGGAAACCACGGGGACGGTGTACGGCAGGAGAGCCATCTCGCGGGCGCGCTTGATGGCGTTAGCGATGTCATGCTGATGCTGCGTGCAAGCGCCAGTGACGCGACGGGGCTTGATCTTGCCACGGTCGGTCATGTACTTACGGAGAAGCTGAGTGTCCTTATAGTCGATGAACTCAGTGTTCTCCTTGCAGAACTGGCAGTACTTACGACGCGGCTGACGTGCAGAAAAATCATTAGCCATGTCAAAATACCTTTCGTTTGGCAACTTCGGCGAACCGAAGCCGCCTCTCACTCAAAAATAGGTGAACAACCCTTAGAACGGGATGTCCTCATCGTAGACGTCGACCGCGGGCGGCGTAGCCACCGGTGCGGCAGGACGTGCTGCGGGCGCGGGAGCTGCGGGGGCGTAACCGCCCTGATCGTAGCCACCCTGGCCACCACGGGAGCTCATAAACTCGATCTCATCGACGATGACCTCAAGCTTGCTCCGGCGCTGGCCATCGCGCTCCCAAGAGCTGTAGCGCAGCTTGCCCTCGATCGCGACCTTGTTTCCCTTTGCCAGGAAACGGCTCACGGCCTCGGCGCGGGTGCCGAACATAGTGCAGTCGACAAAGTTGGGATAGTCCTCCCACTCGCCAGTCTGCGGGTTGCGGCGACGATCGTTCACGGCGACGCCAAAGGACAGAACCTGGGTTCCGCCGGCGGTGGCGCGCAGCTCGGGATCACGCGTGAGGTTACCGGTGATGTTCACTCGATTGATGCTCATAACTCACTACTTCCTCTTGGGGCACAAGCCCAGTCCAAAACGACAGTCTTACTCCTGGTCGTCGCGACGGACGATCATGTGGCGGACCACAGCGTCGGTGATGCGCAGGACGCGATCAAGCTCGGCGATCTGGGTAGGATCTGCGTGGAAGTTGATGAGGGTGTAGTCACCATCGGTGAGGTCGTTGATCTCGTAGGCGAGCTTGCGCTTGCCCCACTCGTCAACGGAGTCGACCTTGCCAGCGCCCTCAGCGATCGTGGTATCGATACGCTTCATAACAGCGAGACGAGTCTCGGGGTCGAGCGACGGGTCAACAAAGAACAGCAGTTCATAAGCCTTCATATTGTCACCTCCTCTGGGCAAATGTGGCTTCAGGTCGTGAAGGTGCGCCTGAAGCAGGAAAAGACTTGGTAATAATATCTTTCAACCTCCCAGACTGCAAGAATATGCAGCTACAACCTCATGACCTCCACATATGTCCATACTCACACGGCACTTCATGCGTCTTCCAACCAAATGCTGACCAAATGCTTGACGGAACTGTGGACAAGATACGGCGCTGCGGATACAAACCAAATCAAACCGCAGGTCAGCAATTGCAAGGCTGTGGTCGCGAAATGCATACCAGTGGTTCACAACACCGTTCAAAGATTTTTAAAATTGCTGCCGCGTCGTCTATAAATACCTATTTTGAACAATTTGTTGCATGCAGCCATGCTGGTCAGAGCCCGTTTTTGGCCTCCTAGATCCCGTCACGAAGCCAAGCGTTTCAAAAAATGCCAACTTTTCTGTTTGCACTTTGCGATTCCTCGTGTATACTGACTTTCGCATTTAACGGAGAGTTGTCCGAGTGGCCGAAGGAGCACGATTGGAAATCGTGTAGGCGTCAAAAGCGTCTCCAGGGTTCAAATCCCTGACTCTCCGCCAGTTAATTCCAAAGCAGGCCTTCGAGCCTGCTTTGTTTTTACCCCACGCGGAGGGGTGGCAGAGTGGTTGAATGCGGCGGTCTCGAAAACCGTTTGGCCTGTATAAGGTCACGAGGGTTCGAATCCCTCCTCCTCCGCCATTTTGGTTGAGAAAGCTCCCGAAAACGGGGGCTTTTTTGTTTAGAGTCCCTTACAAGCAAATACGGCGGAGGAGGAGGGATTCGAACCCGCCAGGGCGCAAAGCGTAAAGAAAACGCGCCAGTGGCGCGTTTTTAGCGCAGCGCGGTCGGCGCAAGCCGACCGAATAAATTTTGAGCTCCGCTCAAAATTTAGACATCCCTCCTCTTCAACCCACACCCCCATCACGTTCAATCCCAACCCAACATCCCAAACATGTACATCACCCTCCAAAGATGTCAAAAAATGTCGTTTTTGGAGGGTGGTGTACACGTTTGTATATGACACACGCCGTGCATGAGTCGGCTTACTCGCATCCGGTATATTTCCCCACCTCAACGGACATAAGAGTTGGGTATCGACTCAGAGCGAGAGGTCCCCAATGGATACCCCTGTTCTCATTTCGCATAAAACTGCATGGCTCGTCCATCACGCGCCACAAGGCCTGGTTCAAGCGGTCGCGCAACACGACTACCAGATAGGCGCAAGAGGTCTCTCCACCCAGCAACGCATCGCGCGCATACGACAGGCCCTCACCGACTGCGGCATTCCGCCCGATATGTTCAAGACTATCGATATCTCCGTAGTGTTTGCTTTCGAGCGAATTCGCACCAACGGTGTCACTTGCCATGTTCTCGGCCAAAGCCTACCCTACGGCCATATTGACGAGCTTACGCCCGGCATCTTTATCACCGACGAAGCCTTCACCTTCGTGCTCGCCGCCGAGTGGATGGATAGAATCGAATACCTCGAGTATGGCTACGAAGTTTGCGGCGACTATCGCATGGGCCTTAATCCCTCTGACCCTTATACCGAGCAACCAGCAACCACCTCCAAGGATGTAATTGTCGAGCTGCTCGATCAATACCCCGGCAAACCCGGTGCCACACGCGCGCGACTCGCGCTCAGACATGTCTACGACCACTCGGCCTCGCCTATGGAGACTGCATCGGCAATCGCCCTTTCACTTCCGACAAGCGAAGGCGGCGTTGGCATTCGAGGCATCGAGCTCAACCGACCGCTCGAGATCCCTCAACGTCTTTGGCATTGCACCAAAGCCCAAACACTCAAAATCGATGCCCTCATTACCTATAAGCGCAGAGAGCTCGGCATCGAATATAAGGGTGGCTTTCACGACGCGGTCGAACGTAAGGGAGCAGATGCGGAGCGAGAGGCTGTGCTCGCCCAAATGGGTTATCGCATCGTCACACTCACCTCAGCGCAATTTGCCAGTCAACTCGCTTTTCACCGTGCCATGAACAATATCCGCGAAGCACTCGGTATGCCCCGATGCACCGATGCCGAGTACCAGCGAAAGCAAAACGAACTGCGAAAGGCGCTTATCCGCAACTGGAAGGGCACGAAGGACATAGAGACGCCCTCCGAGTAACGTCACCCGCTCGGCGCGCGCCAAAACATGTACACCATCCTTCAAAAACGACATTTTTCGACATCTTTGGAGGCTGATGTACATGTTTGGGACCTATGGCCGCGCCCAGTCCCTACCGTTTGCCGAGCAATGGGGTCGCAATCGCCGCCAACCATGTACTATGTACGGGCATTGTCTAAACTCGCAATCAGAAGGATTCCATCTTGCCCGTCGTCGCCGCTATGACCGTTACCTCACATGCCTCGGATGCCATGGTCGCTATCCCCTTTTGGCTCGAGATGTTCGCTGTTGTCGCGGCATCGATCTCGGGCGTGCTGGTCGCGCGCGAGCATAAGCTCGACCTGGTGGGCGCAGTCGCACTCGCCGTGGTCTGTGGCCTGGGCGGCGGTCTCTTACGCGACATGACACTGCAAGTGGGCAACGTCTACATCCTCAACCAGCCGATGGCACTACCACTTTCCATTGCCACGGCGGCCATTATCTACATCTTCCCGGCAATCGTCGATAAACCCGAGAAACTCATTCCCCTGCTCGACATCATCTCGGTCGGCATCTATGCGGCAACTGGCGCAGACAAGGCGCTGGTCTACGGCTTTGCGCCGGCGGTGTGCATCATGATGGGCTTTTTCACCGCGGTGGGTGGCGGCATGTTGCGCGACGGCTTTATGGGCGTGGTTCCGGGCATTTTCCAACGCACTAACTTTTATGCCATCGCGGCCATCGCCGGATCGGCAAGCTATGTAAGCCTCGTCATGAGTGGCTTGGTCAGCAATGTCGCCGCGCTAGTCGTATGCGTTGTCGTGACCATGGGTCTGCGCTGGCTCTCGCTGCGCTTTGACATCAAAAGCCCCACAGAGGAAGACATCGCGCGCTTCTTGCATCGCAAAAAGTAGACAGCACGGCACAACCCTTCGAAATGCAACCGAGAGGTTCTTTTAGAGCGACCGCGCGTTGGGTACCCTGTTAGATACATGTCGAGTATCTAGCGAAGGATTCACTATGCCTTACAACCTAGCACCGTCGTCCCGGCGCCGTAAAGCGCGTGGCCGCATCGCCCTCCTATTTGCACTGATTGTGCTTGCGCTGACCGTACTTCCCACGGCTTCGTTCGCCGGCACAGACACCGCCGGCAACGTACTCGCGACCGACGAAGGCTCCACCCCGTCCGGGGTCGAAGGCGACCTGTACTGGGCCGGCCAAAGCCTCAACTTAGACGATGCCTCCATCGGCCGCGATATTATCGCGGCGGGCGAGAGCCTGTCGATTCGCGACTGCACCGTAGGCGGCGCCGTTCGCCTGGCGGCGCGTACCATCGATATCGCCAAAACCGCAATCGATGGCAGCGTGACGGTAGCCGGCCAGCACGTCGTCCTTAACACCGGTAGCACCGCCAACTGTTTTTACGCGGCAGGCGAGACGGTCGCCCTGCGCGGCTCCGCTAAATCGGCGGCGCTCGCCGGCGACACCGTTACCATCGATGGCACCGTCGATGGCGATGTTGAGGTCTGGGCCGACAAGCTCATCCTGGGCAAAAACGCCTGCATCACCGGCACGGTGAGCGCCCACGTCTCACAGGATCCCGAGCGGGCAGAGGGTGCCCAGGTCGGAGCCCTCAAGATCGACCGAACCGAAAACGAGGACACCTCTACGGTCAACGACATTATCGGCGGCATCGTTGCCGCGGCGCTTTCTACCAGCTTTATCGCTATCCTGCTTGAGCTTGTCTTTCCGCGCGCAACCGCCAGTGCCGCCGGCATGCTGCATCAGCGTCCCACGCCGCTGTGGGTAAGCGGTCTTCTGGGCACGGTCGCCGTCGTTCCCGCCGTCCTGCTGCTCATCATCTCGATTGCAGGCCTGTCGCTCGCCGGCACCCTCATGTGCGGCATCATCGGACTCGCTCTGATCTCGGCGGCATTTACGGGCACCGCGATCGCACGCATGGTCGGACACAATCAGAACCGCTACACCATGGCCGCCGTGGGCGGTATCGTCGCGGGCGCACTCACGGCACTTCCTCTTATGGGCAACTTTGTCAGCGGTGTAGCCTTCGTCTTCACGCTCGGCTACGTCATCCAGATCATCTGGCGCAACGCCCACCTCAAGCCGCAGCAGCCGGCCAACACGCCAGGACTCCCCACCGCCTAGCCGCCAACCACCACAAAAGGGCCAGGCACCTTTGTGGTTGTGAAGGCCTTCTCAATCCCCGTGCACCAAAAAGGGCGCCGACCGCGATGGTCGACGCCCTTTCTTGTTAGACGCTATAAAGCCCAGCGCTTATTTGTTTACCTGGCCAGCGCGGACGGCAGCCTTCTTGCGGTCGGTGGCGTTGAGCAGACGCTTGCGCAGGCGGATGTTCTTGGGAGTAATCTCCACCAGCTCGTCGTCGGCGATGTACTCCAGCGCCTCCTCCAGAGAGAAGGTGCGAGGCGGCACCAGCTGCACGGAAATATCGGAGGTCGAGGAACGCTGGTTGCCCAGGTTCTTGGTACGGGCGATGTTGACGACCATGTCGCCGGCCTTGCTGCGCTCGCCCACGATCATGCCCTCGTAGCACTCGGTGCCCGGCTCAACAAACAGCTGACCGCGCTCCTGCAGCGTGCCCAGGGCATAGGCAACGGCCTTCTCGGTGGTCATGGAGATCATGGCACCGTTCTGACGGTTGCCGATCTCGCCGGCGTAGGGACCGTACTCCAGGAAGGTGTGGTAGAACACGCCCTCGCCGTGGGTGACGTTCATGATGCGGTTCTTAAGGCCCATGATGCCACGCGTCGGGATCTTGAACTCAAGGTGCGTCACGATGCCCGAGGTATCCATGCTCGTCATGATGCCGCCGGAGGTGCCGAAGACCTCAACGACCTTGCCCGAGTACTCGTCCGGGCATTCGACGACGGCCTGCTCGACGGGCTCCAGCTTGTTGCCGTTCTCGTCCTTCTTAAACAGAACGCGGGGACGACCGACCTGGAACTCAAAGCCCTCGCGGCGCATGGACTCCATCAGAACGGACAGGTGCAGGATGCCGCGGCCCGAGACCTCGACGCCGCTCTTGTCCTCGAGCTCCTCGATCTTCATGGTCACGTTGTTCTCGGCCTCGTTGAACAGGCGCTCCTTAAGCTGACGGGCGCCCACGATGTCGCCGTCGCGACCGACGAGCGGGGAGGTCGAGGCCTCAAAGACGATAGACAGGGTCGGCGGGTCGATCTCGATGGGTTCGAGCTCGACGGGGTTCTCGGGATCGGTGTAGACATCGCCGATATCGGTGCGGTCGATGCCCACGACGGCGGCGATGTCGCCGGCGCCGACTTCCTGGCACTCGGTACGGCCCAGGTAGTCGAAGGTAAAGAGCTGCTTGACGGTAGCGGTGGCGCTGGAACCGTCGTTCTTAACGACCAGGATCTGGTCGCCCTGGTGGATGGTGCCGGAGTACACGCGACCGATACCGATACGGCCGACAAAGTTGGAGTGGTCGATGGTCACGCACTGCATGGCCAGCGGGGCGTGCTCGTCAACCTCGGGCGCGGGCATGTCGTCGATGATCATATCGAGCAGCGGATACATGTCCATGTTGCCGTCGTTGGGGTCAAGGCGGGCAAAGCCATTCATGGCGCTGGCGTAGACCACGTGCTCCATGGCAAACTCGAGCTGGTCGTCGGTGGCACCCAAGTCGGCCATGAGGTCCAGGCAGTCGTTGTAGGCCTTCTCGGGGTTGGCGCCCGGACGATCGATCTTGTTGATAACGATCATGATCTTAAGGCCGGTGTCGATAGCGTGACGCAGCACGAAGCGGGTCTGGGGCATGGGGCCCTCAAAAGCGTCGACCAGCAGCAGGGCGCCATCGGCCATACGCAGCACGCGCTCGACCTCGCCGCCAAAGTCGGCGTGGCCCGGGGTGTCGATGACGTTGATCTTGACATCCTTGTACTCGATAGAGATGTTCTTGGCGAGAATCGTAATGCCGCGCTCGCGCTCCTGGTCGTTAGAGTCCAGGACGCGGTCCTCGACCTGCTGGTTAGCACGGAAGGCGTCCGTGGCACGCAGGAGCTTGTCGACCATCGTCGTCTTGCCGTGGTCGACGTGGGCGATGATGGCGATGTTCCTCAGATTGTCTACGCGCATGTAGTTCCCCTATCTTCTATCTATATACAAACGGCACGCGTATGCGACCCGCCCAGCAACACAACGCTCAGCGGGAATATTGAGCCTTTTACCGAAAACTCGTTTATTTTAGCGATTTTAGATAAGAGGGGTTTCCTCACCTGCAGGTTCAGGGTCGCTCCACATAAAACCATCGCCGGCGCCCATGCCCTCATACAGCACATATGCCGAAAAACCGCTCTCGAGCGCCGTCTCAAAGAAGCTCACGAGTAGAGCGTCGTGGTAGCCGCCGTCAATCTCGACACAACCGGTGTAGCCGATGGCATAGCGGGCGATGCGGCCCAGGCCCTCGTCCTTAAGACCCATCTTGTGCTCGGAGATAAAGTTGGTGGCCGCCTCGAGGCACGCCTCTTCGCCGTCCTCATCGAGCGCCGCCAGATATCGGTTGGAAGCAGCGTCCTCGATCGCCACAACTACGCCCGGATTCTCGCCGGCGGCAAGGTCGTCCAAGAACGCACCAATCAGGTCACACACCATGGCGTCGAGCTCGGCGGAGACGTTACCGGCGTCCTGCATATCCTGTGCCATCTTTAGACCTTCCCATCGAGTCCGGCGTCGTTACAGTTCTTGTGCCTCGGCAGCAATCTTGGCGGCAGCGTCGCGGGCGCGCATCATATCCATCGCGCGCTTGTCGAGTACCTTGATCTGGTTGGTCAGCATTACTGCATCGACCACACCCCAGATTACCAAGCCTGTTGAAATCGAAAACCCAAGCGCACCAACTGTACCACGAAGGCGCGAGCAGATTGCCGCGACAAGGGCGGAGACGACAACCATCTTGATAAACGAGCCGCGGCGCTCGCGAAGCGTGCGGGCCTGCGTCACATAGGCAATGCGAGCCGCCTCAGAAGCCTCCGAGCGCATCTGGGCCTCGCGCGCAATGGCCGCCGCTTCAGCCGATACGCGGGTACCCATCAGCGACCTCTCCGCTCGCGTGCCAGACATTTAGAAGTCATCGGGGGAGAGCGTATGGACGAACTCGTCGAACTTCTCGAACTCCTGCTCGTCGTCGACTTCCTCGGCGTGGGTGGAAACAGTGCCCAGGCGATTCATGATGTCGTCCTCCACAAACATGGGAGCATTGCTGCGCACGGCAAGGGCGATGGCATCGCTGGGGCGGGCATCGATCTTGCGCTCGTCACCATCGGCCAGTACGACAATCGTCGCGTAAAACACCGGCGGCTCGGCGCGAACGATCTCGATGCGCTCGAGTTTGGCGCCCAAGGCGTCAACGGTATCGAGCAACAGGTCATGGGTAATCGGGCGCTCGGCGCGACCGCTATCGATGCCGCGGCTGATGGCAGCAGCTTCAAACGAACCAGTCTGAATGGAAAGGGAACGCAGCGGCGCGGGCGAGTCCGATTTGCCGCAGCGCTCGCGAAGCACGATAAGCGATGGCACGGGACCGGCGGCCATGACGATGGTCTCTATGTCGACACGAACCATGGAACACCTCCGGTACGTAGCGGTTAACACGCGGCAGCCCGCCGCATTGAATAGCTATACTACCCAGACTTTCGCACAGCACACAAAATCAAAGTAGTCTTTTTGGGACGGGGCTCTTTTGACTACTCCAGCAGGTAAGAAAAAAGCCCCGAGGAAACCCTCGAGGCTCTTCACAGTTTTGATGGTGGACCTGACAAGATTCGAACTTGTGACCTCCCGGTTATCAGCCGGACGCTCTAACCAACTGAGCTACAGGTCCATCATGGTGGAGGTTAGGGGGATCGAACCCCTGACCTCAGGCTTGCAAAGCCCGCGCTCTCCCAGCTGAGCTAAACCCCCACGGAGACAGTAATAAACACCCCAGCGGCGACTCGGCTCTCGCTGGGGTGTTTATTGCGAAAGAAAGTGGTGGACCTGACAAGATTCGAACTTGTGACCTCCCGGTTATCAGCCGGACGCTC
>URKC01000026.1:0-23677 GCA_900548295.1 uncultured Collinsella sp. | reverse complement strand
ATCCGCGCCATCGCCCCCATCATCGCCTAAACCACCACAAAGGGGACAGGCACCTTTGTGGTGGTTTTCATTCGTGATACCATAGTTCATATAGTTGTTTAAACGACTAAGGGAGCAAAACTATGGAAGAGGCCTATCGTCAAGCACGCAAGCGCGGCGAGCAGGGACGCCGTCGCGCCATCAGCCAAAGCGAGCATCCATACCTTACGGACCTCGATAGCTTGGTTGCTCAGCTCCCCTTAGGTCAGCGAGAGAATGTCGGTCTGCGGGATATTCCGCTCGAAATGGTCGTCGGCACGGTCACCAAGGGCCGTCAGTCCGCCTTCTCGTGTAACTTTATGCCCCTGCTTCCGTTTAGCACCGAGTTCGCCCGCAAGTGGTCCAACCTCTACGACATCCAGGTGACCGAGGGCTATCGCGACCCCGTCATCGTCACCGAGTTCATGCATCGGTTCTATGTCCAGGAAGGCAACAAACGCGTCAGTGTCCTCAAATTCCTAGACGCCCCGACGGTTTCGGCCAAGGTCACCCGTCTCTACCCCGGCACATGGGATTCCGTCGAAAGCCTCCTGTACGGCGAGTTCTGCGCGTTTTGGCGCGTCTGCCCCCTATACGAGATCGAGTTCTCGCATGAGGGAAGCTACGAAACGCTCGCCAAGATGCTCGGCCAGAACCTTGTCGAAAAGTGGCCACAGAAAAAGGTCGATTACCTGCGCCACACCTTCCTACTCTTTAAACGCGCCTACCTGCGCGCCGGCGGCGACCATCTGGACATTACGCCCGCCGACGCCATGCTCGTCTACCTCAATGTTTACAACCAGGACCGCCTGCTAGATACGCCGACGGATATCGTCGTAAACCGCCTGTGCAAGATTTGGCGCGAGCTTGTCATTGCCGGCAAAAGCGACGAGGACAAAGTCGATCTTGTCGAAGCGCCGCAGCCCAACGAGAAAGAGGGCGCACCGACAAAAGCTACCTCGGGCGTGCTCAACTTCTTTATGAGCAAGACCGTCTACTCCACTGCCAATCCCATGCGAATCGCCTTTATCCACGAGTTTCCCTGTGCCACGTCGAGCTGGGACAGCCTACACGACCAGGGCCGCCGGTATCTTGATGAGCACTTTGGCGGCATCGTGCGCACCGAGGCGTTCGAGGACTGCCACGATTCGGACGTGTTCTACGCCGCCGTCGAGACAGCCGTAAAGCACGGGGCGAACGTCATCTTCTCGACCTCACACCGGCTCATGGAATACACGCTCAGGGCGTCAGTCGAGTATCCCCAGGTGCGGTTCCTTAACTGCTCAATCGGCCTTCCCCACCAAAGCGTCCGCTCATACTTTGGAAAGATGTACGAGGCCAAGTTCCTACTGGGCGCCCTTGCCGCCAGCATCGCCGACAACCACCGTATTGGCTACCATGCGTCGGTCTTCGCCTCGGGCGCGCTGAGCGAAATCAACGCCTTCGCTATCGGTGCCTCGCTGCTCGACCCTCGTGCGCAGATTATCCTCACTTGGGGAGATGTTCCCGCCGGCGGTCTTGCCGAAGCCATGTGTCGCGAGGGCGTGAGCGTCATGACCGGCGCCGATATGTCCAAGTCTCTCGAGGACCCCACCGCCTACGGGCTTCACCGTCTGGTAAACGGCAAGGAAGTTACCGGTATTGCTATGCCGGTATGGAACTGGGGCCGTTACTACGAACTCATCGTACGCAGCCTACTGCACGGCACATGGGACGAGACCGCCGATGACCAGCAGGTGCGCGCCGTCAACTACTGGTACGGTATGAGCTCCGGCGTCATCGATATTCGCTACGCTCCGGGCCTACCCTATCAGACGCGTAAACTTGTGCAGCTGCTTCGCAACGGCATTGTCGAGGGCTCCATCAACCCATTTGGCGGCGAGCTCCACAGCCAGGACGGCGTGGTTCAGATTGAGGGCTTCCCTCCCCTGCCGAGTACGCAGATTGTCGAGATGAACTGGCTGGCTGACAACGTTATAGGCTCGATTCCGCAGCTCGATAACGAGCCGAAGGTCCGCGCCCTATGAAAATCCTTGCCATAGCCGATACCGAAGAACGATGCCTTTGGGAGTGCTTTCGCAAAGAACGCTTTGAGGGTGTCGACCTGATTTTGTCCGCTGGCGATCTGGACCCGGACTATCTTGAGTTTTTGGTCACTGTCATCAACAAACCGCTTGTGTACGTTCGTGGCAACCACGACGACCGCTACGCGCGCCATGCACCGGGCGGGTGCATTTGTGTTGAGGACAGCGTATATGTGTACCGAGGTATTCGCATTGCGGGTCTGGGCGGTTCCATGCGCTACCGCGACGGCGCGAACATGTATACCGAGCGCGAGATGGCAAAACGCATGCGCAAGCTATCGCGAAAAATCGCACTGGTAGACGGATGCGATATTCTACTTACCCATGCACCCGTCGCAGGCATGGGCGACCTGGACGACCTGCCGCATCGAGGATTCGAGTGCTTTAATGCGGCTCTTGAGTCTTGGGGTCCCGACTATATGATTCACGGGCATGTGCACCAAAGCTACGGCCCCAACTTTCAACGCGAGCGCCAACACCCATGCGGAACGAAGATTGTCAACGCCTGCGGCTATACCAAGATCGAAATTGACGAGGCGCGCTACCCCACGCGCGGTTGGAAGGCCGCTTGGCTCAACTCGCAAACCATGCGCCGCGAGCTCAAACGCCACGAAGCAATCGAGTCTTCAACCGCCAGAACCCCCTGGTAACTGCCAACAACCACCACGAAGGGGATAGGCACCTTTATGGTGGTTTTGCTGACTCGTCCGACCTGTCCATCACGGTGCTTGTGTAATTAACGAGAACACTCATTGTTTTGTAAGGACGGCGCTCACGTGCCGTCTTTTTTTGTCAACTTATGCAGTCTCGACCGTGTTGTATGTAGAGGGACCTCGCGAGACGCCTTCCCTATATCCACCACGACCAATTGGAGGTGACACTATGCCTGCACGCCGTAACCGCAATAGCACGCTCCGATGCGATGCCGATCAGATCGAGCGGGAAGCAAAGCGCTTGGTCGACACGTATTCCGACCTCATCCTTCGATTGTGCTATTCGGCCCTTGGATCCGCTGACGACGCTCAAGACATCTGCCAGGACACGCTGATCAAGATTCTCCAACGCACTCAACCGTTCGACTCGCTCGAACACGAACGTGCTTGGGTGATCCGAGTCGCACTGAACGCATGTCGCGATATCGGCCGTACGCACGCGAATCACCCGGTTGTCGACCTCGATTCGCTCCCCGATTTCTGCGCACCCGTAACACATACCGAGCAAGAATTCGCGCAACGCGACTGCGCCATTCTTTCCGCTGTCACGGCCCTGCCTCAAGCACAGCGCATCGCCATCTTTTTGCACTACTACGCAGGCATGAGCATCAGGGAAATCGCAGACGCCGTTCACGCGACGCCAGCTGCAACCGCCCAGCACCTTAGCCGCGGACGTGCGTCACTTCGGCTTTCCTTGAAAGGAGACCACAATGACTACGAATTCGAATGACTATCGCCACGCCCTGGAGCACATTTCGTTTACCGATAATGCGAAGCAGCACATGGCAAACTCGATTGCTCAGTCCGTCGCCTCGAGCGATGCGGCGACCGCTCAAAGCAACTTTAATGGCACGCGACGCAAGCCGCGCATCGCCCGCCATCCCGTAAGAACAGTCGCTCGCATTGCCGCTGTAACGGCAGTCCTCGCTATCGTCATTGGAGGCGCTGGCACGGCTATGGCAACAGGCGTCCTGCCGCTTCCTTCTGACATGTTTTCCGACATCTTTGACGGACCTGCTTCTCAAACCGAGATCATCGACCGTATTGGCCGGCCCGTCGGTGCTAGCTGCTCCAACAACGGAGTCACCGTGACCGCCGACGCCATCATGGGCGACAAGGATATGGTTACCATCGCCTATACGCTTACGTTCGACGATCCCGCTGCCCTGAAAAAGCTTTCCGATCCGGGCGAGAACGGAACTATCGCCGGAAGTGTCGATGGAAACGTATACGTTGATGGCGAGCATGGCGGCCAAGGCCAATCATGGCTCATTGACAAGAACCCCAATGACTCCAGCATTCAATACTTTGCACAGTTCAGCGTTGAATCACCCGGCCTTATGGGCAGGACCGTCCGCACGCATATCAACTCTCTCGTTGTGCCACGTGCTGGCAAAGAGCTTCCCGAGTATAAGAAAATACTTACGGGCCCATGGGATCTTAAGTTCCAGCTGAATTACGAAGATACATCCGTTACGATTCCCGCGCCCAAATCGGTCAACTTTAACGGCACCAAGGCGACGATTCAAGAGGCCACCGTATCCTGCGTTGGCGTTTCAGTCCGCTACAACATAGATCGTTCCATCGAACACGACAACAACAGCGGCAAGATGTCTCAAAACATGGAGGAGTCTATGGATGCCGTTGGCAACATACCCCTCATCGTGACGTTCAAAGACGGTCATGTTGAGGACGCAACCAGCCACAGCGGCTATTTCGCAAATAAACTGGATAACGGCACCACTGATGTCCACAAGACCTGGCCGTTCTTGCAAGTTTGTGACACAGACAAGATTGCAAGCGTACAAATTGGCGATACGGTCATTCCCATGAATTCGTAACGCTACGCGGCTCGTATATGCACCCGGTTCCGCACTTCGCGTCTAAAGATGCGCTGTCATCGAGCAGCGTGAGCGCAAGGCCGCCCGTATGGTCGGCTGGGAACACCTCGTTGCGCTAAAAACCACCACGAAGGGGACCGGCACCTTTGTGGTGGTTTTGCTGACTCGTCCGACCTGTCCCAACGGTTTGTCTCAATCTGTAACAGGTAGGGCCCAAATAATCGGTTAGCTGTTACAGATCGAGACAGACCACGGATGCTCGGCCGAAAATCTCAATCTGTAACAGGTAGGAACGATTTTGCCCCTTAGATGTTACAGATTGAGATATTTGACAGCTTGAATCGGCATCGCCTACAGCGCGGCGACGACCTTGTCGCCCATCGTCGTGGTGCCGAGGATCTTATCTGCCGGGGTGTTGACATCGGCGATGTCACGGGTGCGCCAGCCCTCGTCGAGCACGCGCGCCACGGCGCTCTCGATCCACGCGGCTTGCTCGCCCATGTCGAGCGCGTAGGTCAGCAGCATCGCCACCGACAAGATTTGAGCCAGCGGATTGGCCACGCCGAGCCCCGCGATGTCAGGAGCGCTGCCAGCGCTCGGCCCAAACAGCGATACGCCATCATCCAGCGAGGCAGAGGCAAGCATACCGAGCGATCCGGTAATCTGAGCCGCCTCATCGGACAGGATGTCGCCGAACATGTTCTCCGTCACCACGACGTCAAAGTCTGCCGGTCGACTGATGAGCTGCATGGCGGCGTTGTCGACGAGCAGGTCCTCAAGCTCCACGTCGGAGTACTCCTCGTCTTGCACGCGATGCACGATCTCGCGCCACATGCGGCTCGTCTCCAGCACGTTGCGCTTATCAACGCTCGTCACCTTGCCGCGACGTTTGCGCGCCGCCTCAAATGCCTGGCGCGCAATGCGCTCAATCTCGTACTCGCGATACTCCATCACGTCGACCGCACGCTGACCGGCCGCACCCGCAGCGCCCGCGCAGGTCACGGATGCGGGCGCCAAAGTCCCACGGCATGTTGTAGCCCATCGTATCGGGGATGTTCACGACCGTGGCACCGGCCTTTACGGCCGCCTCGATAATGCGCACCAGAAACTCCTGATCGGAGCGGCCGGCATCCTCGGCATAAAACTCAACATCGTCAACGAACTTGCGAGCATGTTTGACGGCATGGATCGCTCACTCAATTGCCCTTTCCTCAGTCATATGGAGCTTGTCGCGCAGGTGACTGGTGCTCACACCCAGCCCTGTATGGATACGGGGCCTCTGGGCCGTTTTGAGCGCCTCTGCAGCCACTTCGATATCCCTGTCGACAGCGCGCGTCAGGCCGCATACCGTGCATCGGTCGCCCGCAATCTTGCCAATCTCCTGTACGGAGCGAAAGTCACCAGGACTCGAGATGGGAAAGCCCGCCTCGATAACGTCCACGTTCATGCGCACCAGCTGGCGGGCGATGAAGAGCTTTTCCTCGGTATTCATGCTGGCGCCCGGCGACTGCTCACCGTCGCACAGGGTGGCGTCAAAGATTGTGATTTTGCGGCTTATATGTTCCTCCTGATTGACCGTTTTATGACAGATGGCTTTCAGGAGAGAGAGAAGGCCTAGAGATAGAAAAATACCCGTGTCGCTCATCACGCCTGAAAGCGGCAGACGATAGCGCACCCGGGTACAACAAATCGTTATAGCGAGATTACAACCCTAGCGCGCTATCCAATCTAGTAGCGCTATGCCTAGGAGCTGTTGCGTGTTCTTAAACATGTTGGGCTCCCTTCGGCCTCGGGTAGTACTACATCGCGCTAAAGTACAACACAAGTAAAACCACCACAAGGGTGCCTGTCCCCTTCGTGGTGGTTTCGTTGACTCAAAAGCAAGAGACCCGGTCCTGCACGAGGCAGAACCGGGTCTCTTTAGCAATGCTTGCTTTGCTCAGGCAGTAACTGTTAGTTACTCAGCCAGGAAGTCGCGCTGGATAGCGGGATCGACCTTGACGCCAGGGCCCATGGTGGAAGACACGGAGATGGACTTGACGTACTTGCCCTTAGCAGAAGAGGGCTTGACGCGCAGGATCTCGGTGTACAGGGCAGCGTAGTTCTCGACGAGCTGCTGCTCGGTGAAGGACTTCTTGCCCAGGGGCACGTGGCAGATGCCGTAGCGGTCGGCGCGGTACTCAACGCGGCCAGCCTTGAGCTCGGAGACCATCTTGGCGACGTCCATGGTCACGGTGCCGAGCTTGGGGTTCGGCATGAGGCCACGGGGACCAAGGATCTTACCGATGCGGCCAACCTTGGCCATCATGTTCGGCGTAGCGATAGCGGCGTCGAAGTTGATCTCGCCCTTCTGAATCTGGGCGACAAGCTCGTCGGAACCGATGATGTCGGCGCCGGCAGCCTCAGCCTCGCGGGCCTTCTCGCCCTCGGCGAAGACGGCAACACGAACGGTCTTGCCGGTGCCGTGGGGCAGGGAGATGGAACCACGGATGTTCTGGTCAGCCTTACGAGTATCGATGCCCAGACGGAAGTGGGCCTCGACGGTCTCGTCGAACTTGGCGGTGTCGAGCTCCTTGATGAGCTTGGCAGCCTGAAGGGGGGTGTAGAGCGTGGCGCGGTCGATCTTCTCGGCAGCGGCGTTATAGCTCTTACCATGCTTAGCCATGTGCATTACCTCCTGTGGTTAAACGGGCGTGAGCCCTCCCACATCGTATCGTGTGCCCTATTGCACACATTTAACGGGTGCCCCGGTCGGAGCACCCGTCGTTACCTAAAGAAATCGCTACTCAGCGATGGTGACGCCCATGGAACGGGCGGTACCGGCGATGATCTTCTTGGCGGCGTCAATGTCGTTGGCATTGAGGTCCGGCATCTTGATCTCGGCGATCTTGGTGAGCTGCTCCTGGGAGAGCTGACCAACCTTGTCGGCCTGGGGCTTAGCGGAACCAGACTTGAGGTTCAGCTCCTTCTTGATGAGGTGAGCCGCCGGCGGGGTCTTGGTGATGAAGGAGAAGGACTTATCCTCGTAGACAGAGATCTCAACGGGGATGATGTCGCCCTTCTTGTCCTGCGTCTCGGCGTTAAAGGCCTGGCAGAACTGCATGATGTTCACGCCAGCAGCGCCCAGAGCGGGGCCGACGGGAGGAGCGGGGTTAGCTGCACCAGCAGGAATCTGGAGCTTAATGACGTTGGCAACCTTCTTCTCAGCCATGGTCATTCCTTTCGAATCACGAGTGTGAAGTACTTGCTATATCGTAAGCACGCACGTGTTAGAAGCACTCCTGAGATGAGCAGTCACAGAAGAAGCACGCTCGCGCGAACGGACGAAAACTTAAGCGATGACAGCGACCTGGTTAAAGTCGAGCTCGACCGGCGTCTCGCGGCCAAAGATCATCAGCGTGACCTTGAGCTTGCCAGCCTCGGTGTTAACCTCGGAGACCTTGCCATCAAAGTCGGTAAGCGGGCCATCGGTGACGCGGACGGACGTGCCGACCTGAATATCAACCGAGGTGCGCTTGGGCGAATCGCCCTTACCGGGACGACGAGTCATCTTGTTGTACTCGTCGCGGGAAAGCGGAGCGGGCTTGCCGTTGCCGCCCAGGAAACCGGTGACGCCAGGCGTGTTACGAACGCACGTCCAAGCATCGTCATCCATCTCCATGCGGACCAGGACATAACCCGGGAAGATCTTGGAATCCTTGGTCTCACGCTTGCCACCCTCTTTAATCTCGGTGACGCGCTCCATAGGAATCTCGATATCAAAGATACGGTCCTGCATGCCCATAGTCTCGATGCGATGCTCGAGATCGGACTTAACGCGGTTCTCGTATCCAGAGTAAGTGTGAACGACGTACCAACGCTTAGACATGGTTTAGCCCCTCAATCCGGAGAACAGAGCAAGAGCCTCGCCAAAGCCAGCATCGAGCAGAGCGATGACGACGCCGACGACGACCAGAGAAGCGCAAACGACGACCGAGTAGTTCACGAGCTCCTTCTTGTCAGGCCACGTGACACGCTTCATCTCAGACTTGACCGAAGCGAAATACTTCTTGGTGCGGGCGAAGAAACCAGGCTTCTCGTTCTTCTTAGACTTCGCAGCCTTCTCGCTCTTCTTGGCAACGGCCTTCTTGGCCTCAACCTTGGAGTTGGCGGCAGCGTTGTTGGCAGGCGCCTGCTGCTGTGCCTTCTTCTTGTTCTTCTTGTTGGCCATTTGGGTTACCTCCGCGCAATGCGCTTATACATGAGTAAACCGTAAGCCCCCAATTGGGAGCTTACGGAATAATGACTGGCACGCCAGGAAGGACTCGAACCCTCAACACTCGGTTTTGGAGACCGATGCTCTACCAATTGAACTACTGGCGTATGTGACTAGAGACTAGCGAGTCTCTTTGTGCAGCGTGTGGTGACGGCACCAGGGGCAATACTTCTTGATCTCCATACGATCAGGCATGGTCGACTTGTTCTTGGTGGTCGTATAGTTGCGGCGCTTGCACTCAGTGCACGCAAGAGTAACTAGAGTACGCATGTATCCTGAACCTTTCATTTCCGCCCCGTACGGGCACGAGTTGTTACTTTATCAGCTCCACGTAAGTGCTGTCAATGAAAACCTCGAGTCAATTGGTTCTCGGTGGATCCATTCATATTTGGAACACATCAATGAAGCCATCGAGATCTAATCAATCCCTCGCGCTTGGCTTATGGGCGAGCTAAGCGCAATCGGCAGGGAATAAGCCCCGCGTAGAAAAGAACCCGGCACCCTATAAGTGCCGGGTTCTCTAAGTCAGCTATATCAAAGAGCTTATTTACTCAATGATCGTGGAGACGATGCCCGAACCGACGGTGTGGCCACCCTCGCGGATAGCGAAGCGCAGGCCCTCCTCCATGGCGATCGGGTGAATGAGGTCGCCCTCGATGGTGATGTGGTCACCAGGCATAGCCATCTCGGTGCCCTCGGGGAGCTTGACCGTACCGGTAACGTCGGTGGTACGGAAGTAGAACTGAGGACGATAACCATCGAAGAACGGGGTGTGACGGCCGCCCTCCTCCTTGGTCAGAACGTAAATCTCACCGGTGAACTTGGTGTGCGGGGTAACCGAACCGGGCTTGCAGAGAACCTGGCCGCGCTCGATGTCCTCGCGCTTGATGCCGCGGAGCAGCAGACCGACGTTGTCGCCAGCCTCGCAGAAGTCCATGGACTTACGGAACATCTCGATACCGGTAACGACGGTGTTCTGGGTATCCTTGATGCCGACGATCTCGACGGGCTCGTTGAGCTTAAGCTCACCGCGCTCGACACGGCCGGTAGCAACGGTACCACGGCCGGAGATGGTCATAACGTCCTCAACAGCCATCAGGAACGGAAGGTCGTTGTTACGAGCAGGCGTCGGGATGTACTCGTCGACAGCGTTCATGAGCTCGCGAATGGCGTCCATCCACTTGGCGTCGCCCTCGAGAGCGCCCAGAGCGGAACCACGGATGACGGGGATGTCGTCGCCGGGGAAATCGTACTCGGAGAGGAGCTCACGGGTCTCCATCTCGACGAGGTCGATGAGCTCGTCATCGTCGACCATGTCGCACTTGTTCAGGAAGACGACGATGTAGGGAACGCCGACCTGACGGGCGAGCAGGATGTGCTCACGAGTCTGAGCCATGGGGCCGTCGGTAGCAGCGATGACCAGGATAGCGCCGTCCATCTGAGCAGCACCGGTGATCATGTTCTTGACGTAGTCAGCGTGGCCCGGGCAGTCAACGTGAGCGTAGTGACGGGCAGCGGTCTCGTACTCGACGTGGGAGACGGAAATCGTAATGCCGCGCTCGCGCTCCTCGGGAGCCTTGTCGATGTTCTCGAACGCAGTGAAGTCAGCCTTGCAGCCCTCGGTCTCAGAGAGAACCTTGGTGATGGCGGCGGTCAGCGTGGTCTTGCCGTGGTCGACGTGACCAATGGTGCCGATGTTAACATGCGGCTTAGTGCGCTCAAACTTCTCTTTGGCCATAAAGCCCTCCTCTTAACAGGTCGTCCCCGGACGGGACTTTGCCTTTATACCATAGTGGCCTCTCAACATACTATTGAGAAGCCACCGTGTTACCTATGGTAGCGGTGACTGGATTCGAACCAGTGACGCCACGGGTATGAACCGTGTGCTCTAACCAACTGAGCTACACCGCCGGATGGAGCCTGCAACCAGACTTGAACTGGTGACCTCTTCGTTACCAACGAAGTGCTCTACCGACTGAGCTATACAGGCACTTGACGGGTGGGAGCTATAGGATTCGAACCTATGTAGGCAGAGCCAACGGGTTTACAGCCCGTCCCCATTAACCACTCGGGCAAACTCCCAATCGTTCAAGTATCCGCAGGTTCTTTGGTCTTTTGGACCGCCGCCCCCGCGAACGAAAAAGATAATACGATGCAACCTTGGGGGCTGTCAACGAAAACCTCTAGATACACGGTGCCGGGCGTATCTATATACCTTTGACCTGCGGTTTTGCTGAGTTTAGATATGATGGACAGTGGATTTGGCCGCGCTGGTGACATTTCCCGAGGGAACACTTTGGCACGGTGGAGTGAGCCTGCAGAACATCCCTTCGATAACAACTCATTTGTACCTATATATAGGTTGAGATCGGGCTTCCTTGGCAAATTCGAGCGTGGATATTCTCCCGTTTGAAATCGAGCGTGGACAATCTCCCACTTTTGGCGTGCCACTGGGCCCAAAGTGGAAGATTATCCACGCTCATTCTCCAGGCGGGAGAACTATAGAGCCGAACTACTCGGGCCAGGCCAAAGTAGACCCATAGAGCGGCTCCCCCTTGGTGCAGGGGTAGCGACTCAAGTAACACGACGATAGCAAGTCGAAGAAATAAGTCATGGCATATTTCGAATAAACGCCGAGTCGGTCAATTCCGTTTCCCGCATTACCAAGACGATATACACGGTCAAAAGACCTCGATTTGTCATCGTTGCTAAACGCAGTAATTAGAATCTTCCTGCCCGAACGGCAATCAAGATACTCACGTGCCTGTGACGCAAATAGCCCGGAGACCGATACGAGAATTATCAATGACTGCGAAACGTCTCCCATGTTTTTCAATTCCGCGACGTTAGCCCCAGCAACTATGCGAACTATCTTGCCCGCATAAAACATTTCCTGCTGAAATCGTACGAGATTGGCGCTCACATTATTGGTGCACCAGATTTCAACGTTTTTATGGCCATCAATTTCGTCGGCAAGGTGCTTAATAGCGATATCGGACACGCCGCTTTCAACCTCAGCGAACATCTCGATCATGCGAACGTCGAGCTCTGCCCTGTACTCCTCGTAGCCAAATTCCTCCTCTCGATGGCTTAAGTCGCTTGGAAAGACTGATTGAGTAAATGATTCTTTCAAATCGCTAAGAGACTGGTAGCCCAATCGATTGCAGAAACGACGAACAGCGGAACGGGTCACGAATGCATCGCGGGTTATTGCGGCAACATTGATTTCGCTCGAACGCCTAATGTGAGCGATGAGATATCGAGCGATGGCGGCATCGTTTGACCCAAACTCGCTGTTGATGATTGAGCTAATGCGATTGAGCACATCGAAGTCATTGATATTCACGTGATCCCTCTTTCCGCTCTCCTCGAAATCATGGTTCATTTATTGAATCAAACAGCTTTGGTCGTTCTCCTATGATTCAAATCAGTTGACGTCATCTTAATCGTAATTCCGCCACACGTATCCACCGTGTTGAATGATGGAAAGGGGATTCATGGACAACGTGAACAACATGCCGTTTCTCTGGGGTTCCGCCACGGCGTCTTATCAGTGCGAGGGTGCCTGGAACGAAGACGGCAAAGGCCTTGGCGAGTGGGATTTCTTTAGCCACACAAGCAATAAGAACATCAACCATGTTGACGGTGATGTATCTTGCGACTTCTACCATCGCTATGAAGAAGATATCCGCATGATGAAAGAAGGCGGACAAAACACTTATCGCTTCTCTCTTTCATGGAGTCGAATCATCCCCACGGGTATCGGCGAAGTGAATGAAGAGGGTATCGATTTTTATAATCGGGTCATTGATTGTTGCCTCGAAAATGGCATAGAGCCCAACGTTACGCTGTTCCATTACGATCTACCATTCACGCTTGCTTGCAAAGGCGGATGGCTGAACAACGACATGGCAGAGTGGTTCTGCAAATACGCCAAGATTTGCTTTGAGCGCTTTGGAGACCGCGTCAAAATCTGGGCTACCGTTAACGAGCCGCATTTCTACAGCTACTGCGTAAACATGTTGGGCAACTATCCCCCCAATCGATCGCTCGACGTTCAGTCGTACATGCAGTTTCAGTACAACCTGATGCGCGCGAGCGCACTCGCAGTCCGAACATATCGTCAAATGGGCTACGACGGCATCATCGGCGCCGTCCACGATGGCGGCGTTGTCGAACTCGACCCGGCAACCGAGCACCCTGATGACGTATTTCGATACGCAGACTTTTTCGCCAATCGCATGATTCTGGCACCAGCGCTTCAGGGTCAACTGCCGCCAGAAATGGACGAAATCCTTGAAAAACTTGGCGTCTCGCTCTATCGATCCCCAAATGACGTAGAAGAATTCAGAGACGGTAAAGTCGATTTTATTGGACTCAACGTGTATTGCCGAGAGTATGTAACCGACTGGCACGGTGGAGAGCTTGCCGTTTCGGCGAACAATAAGGGCGGTTCGAGCAAAAAGGTCGAAGGAAAATGCATTGCGCCCTTGTTTGAAAGCGCCCGCGACAGCAATGTTCCCCGCAATAAATGGGGCCGCGAAATACTCCCAGGTTGCATGTATTCAACCATCATGGATGTCCACGAGCGCTATGACGCGCCCCGCATCTTTATTACGGAAAACGGACATGGCGCCTATGAGCAACCAGACGCAGACGGAATGATCCACGATGATGACCGCATCGAGCTTCTGGGCCAGTTCATCGAGCACATGATGAGGGCTAAGCGCGACGGCGCGCGCGTTGAGGGCTACTACCTCTGGTCGACGATGGATCTGTATAGCTGGATCAACGGCTACGAAAAACGATACGGACTTGTCCATATCGACTTCGAGAACAATCTGGAGCGCACCCCCAAAAAGAGCTGGTATTGGTACCGAGACCTTATCTCGAAGTATCAGGAGCAGGAAGGTTAGGAGAAAGAGATGAAATATCAGGCAATGTCCGAAACAGTCCTAAAGGCTGTTGGCGGCAAAGAGAACATTACATCGGTAACTCATTGTGCGACGCGCCTTCGCATCGACGCACGAGACACCTCGATCATCGATCTCCAGCTCGCCAAATCGGCCGATCAGGCGCTCGGGGCAGTAGTCAGCGGTGGCCAGCTTCAGGTGATCATCGGCCCCAACGTCACCGAGGCTTACAACGACTTCCTCGACTTCGCGGGAATCGAAGTCGGCGGTGGCACGGTTGCCGACGATGCCCAAACCGCCAAAGACCTTGCAGAAGGCATTAAAAGCGGTAACACCGCCATGGGCTTGATTGAGAAATTCGGGAACGTCTCTGCACAGGTATTCATGCCCATCGTCCCGGCGCTCATCGTTGGCGGACTCATTCTTTCGATCAAGAATCTCCTGGTCAATTATTGCGGATTGAGCACCGATAGCGGAACCGCCCAGGTCCTGTTGGCGATCTTTAGCGCTTCGTTTAGCTTCTTGCCCGTTTATCTTGGTTATCAGCTCGCGGCCGTCATGAAGATGCAGCCCATCATGGGCGCATTGCTGGGCGCGATCATGATCAGCTCGTCCATTAGCGGTGCCGAGGGTCTCGACTTTCTTGGTATTCCCATCCCGACGAACGACTATTCGAGTACGGTAGTGCCCATCGTACTGGGCGTTGTATTCATGTACTTTGTCGACCGCGGCCTTCAGAAGATCATTCCCGACGTTACCAAACTGTTCTTGAAGCCGCTGCTCACCATGATCATCGTCGTGCCCGTCGAACTTATTATCCTTGGCCCCGCCGGCAGCATGATGGGCTACGCGCTGAGCGATGCCGTCACGTGGCTTATGGACAACGTGGCATTTATCGCTACTCCGATCCTGGCAGCCCTTAACCCCTATTTCGTCATGCTCGGTCTCGATAAGGCTTACATCGCAATCGAAGTTACGAGCCTGGCGCAGCTCGGTTGGGCACCCATTATCTTTGGATTCATCTCGAACCTCTGCATTGGCGGCACGAGCCTCGCCCTGGCAACTGCCATGAAGGGAAACAAAGAGAAGAGGGGTATGGTCACCACGGTTGCCGTCACCGCACTCTGTGGCGTAACCGAGCCCGCGTTCTACGGTTGCCTCATCGAGCGTCCCCGCCTGCTTGTCGGCACGGCAATCGGCGCGCTCTGCGCTGGACTCCCTGCAGGCATCTTTGTTCTGAAAGAGTATGTTGCGGGAGCATGCCCCGGCCTTCTTTCGGCACTCATCTTTATCGCTCCCGATGGGTCCATGGGTAACTTCGTGCTGGCATGCGTTGTCGCCATCATCGCCATCGTCGTCTCCTTCATCGCTGCACGCGTGATCATCAAGAAGAACCCCAGCTATATTGAGTAGATGCCCGCTGTTTGCATTGGGGACATCCTCGGCAGACCATTAGCAAGAACCCAAGAAGTTCCTTAGGAGCTCGATTAATCCATTCGGATTCCTGAGGCACAAACGACCCCGATTCCACAATGAAATCGGGGTCGTTGTTTCTAAAGCCGTCGATAGACAATCGGTGTTTACCTTAGCTCCCTATCCAAGTTAATTATCCACGCTCGAGCAGGACATCCAGATCCGCGCCCGCCCTTGTCTCGATCTGTAACAGCAAGAGGCCTATTCCGCTTCTACATGTTACAGATCAAGATATTCCTAAAACACCCTAAGTTTCATCTCAATCTGTAACAGTTAGATGCCGAATATCGGTCTTGGTGTTACAGATTTAGACAAACTGGAGGACGAGACAAACCAAAAACGGGATGGGCGCTAACCCGATGGCGCACCACCTAAATAGAAACGGGCTCTGTCCCTCTTGGAGACAGAGCCCGAAACTCTCATGGAGCCAGTGACAGGAATCGAACCTGCAACCCACTGATTACAAATCAGTTGCGCTACCGTTGCGCCACACTGGCACACTTGGCGCTTTCGCGCGAAGCCAATTAAGAATAAAGGAATTGCTGACGAGGCGCAACAGACCCTTCGACCAACCACATCTCAAAACTATTCGCCAGAACGAATAGTTTTATCTGTTCGCCAAAACAAAAAACTATTCGTTTTGGCGACGGCAACGGGCTGGCCAATTGGGAAACGGGTCTCTATAGATACTCCCCTACCTCCCGCGCAGGGCCTTGAGCTTGGCCAGGGCATCGGGGCTCAGGCGACTGCCCAGAGTCATCTTGATCTGCGGAGCTTCCTCTGCCTCGTGAACGTCGTTATCGATCTGTTTGATCTCGTCCACCAGCATGCGGCTCGAGATGCGCGTGACACCCTTGCCCATGACGACGGCTTGAATTGTGCCATCACTCGATACCACGGAGCATGCGCGGCCCTCCTCACGTGCCTCGATGCAGAGCTTCTGCACCACGGTGTCGGCAGAGACGCCCGTCGGCGAAAACTCGATGCGCACGCCGCGGGCCGGCAGGTTGGGACGCTCGCTGGAGATATTGCCCGCACCGTCAAACACGATTACGGCCTCGTAGCGGCCCTGGGCAAACGCGGCAACGTCGTTGATGAGCGCCGTGCGCGCCATATCGTGAACGTCGCTGGAATACGGATCGTCGGAATGATCGTAGACGAGCTTTTCGTAGCGCGGCGTGCAGTGGATCACGTTGTAACCGTCGACCACCAGCAGCTCGGGCTTGTTGGAGTGCACCGTCGAGACCGGATCGGCGATAGCCTGTGCAAACGCATTGCCGCCCACGCCGTAGGTCGCGGCCGAGACAATCGGCTTGGCCGAGCCTTCGCCAAAGCGCTTGGCTTTGGACTTGGCACGGTTCTTTTTGGACATGCGCTACTCCTCCCCCATGAGCTCGCCGGCGTTGCGGCGCAGCCACTCAAAGCACAGCGCCGTGGTCGCCTGGGCAACATTGAGGCTCTCGGTCATGCCGCGCTGGGGAAGCTTGGTCAAAAAGTCGCATTTCTCGAGCACCAGGCGCGAGATGCCGTCGCCCTCGGACCCCATGACGAGCGCCACGCGACCCTCGAAGGGAGCATCCCAGCAACTGCCCTCAGCATGCTCGGAGGCACCGCCCACCCAAAAGCCAGCGGCCTTGAGGTCCTCGAGTGCACGGGCGATATTGGGAACCTGCGCGATAGGCAGATGCATGACGGCGCCGGCTGAGGTCTTGTAGCTGCCCACGGTCACGCCGGCGGCACGCTTGTTGGCGATGACGACACCCGCGGCGCCCACGACCTCGGCGGAGCGCACGATGGCGCCAAAGTTACCGTCGTCAGTCACATGGTCGAGCACGATGACGAGCGCCGGACCGTCACCCGCGCGGTCGAGGATATCGGCGACATCGGCATAGGGGAAGTTTCCAACCTCGAGCGCAATGCCCTGGTGAGCGCCATGGCTCGACAGTGCATCAAGCTGCGCGCGCGGCACATACTTAATGCGGACGCCCGCGGCGTTGAGGTCGTCGACCAGACGAGACAGGGCGGCATCGCGCTCCCCGCCCTCGGCGATGAGCGCGCACTTGACGGGAAAACCAGTGCGCAGCGCCTCGGCGGCAGCACGACGACCTTCGATAAACTCGCCCTTGGGGACCTGAACGTTGTCGCGGTTGCGGTCACGTTGCGGACGTGCGGCCTGGGCGCGATCGCGCTGGCCCTTGGGAGCGGCAGCGCGGTCATTGCGGCGAATCGGACGCGAGCCAGAAGCAGCCTGCTTGCCGCCACGAGACGCACGCTTGCGATTGTCGGCCATAAAGCGACCTCCTAAATACAACTATCAAACGAAACAAAATAAACGACCGCCCATGAATATTAATTCGGGCGGTCGGTACGGGTTTTCCAAGTGCCCGAGATTGCCATGAAAGAGGAGCGACACGTACTTGAGTACGCGAGCGACGGTTTGAACGGCAAGGTCGGGTGCTTGGAAAACCCGCAGGGATTAGAGAGACTTGATACGAGTGCCGGCGGCCGTATCTTCAATCGTCAGACCCAGGTCCTTGAGCTGGTCGCGGATGGCGTCTGCCAGGTCCCAGTTCTTGGCGGCACGGGCATCGGCGCGAGCCTCGAGAATCTTGGCAGCGGCCTCGTCCACGTCGTCACCCGCGTAGGCAACCAAACCGGCGGCAACGCCCAGCAGGCCCAGCGGCAGCTCGACCTTGGGCTCGGGAAGCTCGACGCCAAATGTGTCGAGCAGCTCAACCAGCGTATCGGCGGCAGCCAGGACTGCGGCCTTGTCGACGGCATCGCCCGCCTGCTCCAGGTATTGGTTGCACTCGGTCACAAAGCCAAAGACGGCACCCATGGCACCGGCGGTGTTAAAGTCGTCGTCCATGCACTCCTTAAAGGTGGCGCGGGTCTCGGCGGCCTTGGCGGCAAACGCCTCGGATGCTGCCTCATCGGCATCGGCCGTCGCATGGTTCGCGGCCCAGCGCAGGTTCTCGACCGTTCCGGCGATACGCGTGAGTGAGTTCTCGGCACCCTCCAGGCGCTCCCAAGAAAAGTCGAGCGGCGAGCGATAACTCGTCTGCAGCATCAGCAGGCGCAGGGCGGCAGCGGAGTGCTGCTCGAGGACCTCGGCCAGCGTAAAGAAGTTTCCGAGCGACTTGGACATCTTCTCGCCGTCAACCAGCAGCATGCCCGTGTGCATCCAGGTGTTGGAAAAGCCCTGGTGCCAGGCGCAGGTAGCCTGGGCGCACTCGTTCTCGTGATGCGGGAAGGCAAGGTCGGAGCCGCCGCCATGAATGTCAATTGGGGTGCCCAGGTAGCGGTGCACCATGGCGGCGCACTCGGTGTGCCAACCGGGACGGCCCTCGCCCCAGGGGCTCGGCCAGCTGGGCTCGCCGGGCTTTGCGGCCTTCCACAGGGCAAAGTCGAGCGGGTCGTTCTTGTCCTCGTTCTCCTCGATACGTGCACCAACCATAAGGTCATCGATGTTGCGGCCCGAGACCTGGCCATAGTTGGGATCGCTGCGCACGGCAAAGTACACGTCGCCGTTATCGGCGGCGTAAGCGTGGCCCTGCTCGATGAGCGTCTTGATCATGGCGATCATGGGGCCGATCTCCTTGGTGGCGCGGGGGCGCACATCGGGATCGAGCACGTTGGCGGCGCGCATGACGCCGATGAACTTATCCGAGAACTCCGTCGCGACCTCGGCAGCCGTACGGCCCTGCTCGTTGGCGCGCTTGATGATCTTGTCGTCGACATCGGTGAGGTTCTGGGCGAACGTGACCTCGTAGCCGCTCGCGATGAGCCAGCGACGAATCACGTCAAAGCTGATGAACGTGCGGGCATTGCCGATGTGGATGTTGTCGTAGACCGTGGGGCCGCACACGTACATGCGGACCTTGCCGGACTCGATGGGCTGGAACTCTTCCTTTTTATGGGTAGCGCTGTTGTAGATACGCATTCGTTACTCCTTAACGGTTTTCTGTAGCAGGCAGACGGCCCAGGCGCCGATTCCCTCGCCCTGGCCTTCCCAACCGAGCTTTTCGGTCGTAGTGGCGGCGACGCCCACGTTTTCGACGTCGACGCCCAGGGCATGGGCAAGGTTGGCGCGCATGGCATCGCGGTGCGGGGTGATCTTGGGTTGCTGGCAGGCAATGGTGCAATCGGCATCGACAAACTCAAAGCCCAGCTCGCGCGCATAGTCCATCACGCGAGCGAGCAGCACCATCGAATCGGCACCCTCGTAGGCGGGATCGGTGTCGGGGAATAGCTTGCCGATGTCTCCCCCGCGGCAGGCGCCCAGGATGGCGTCGGCCAAGGCATGCGCGAGCACATCGGCATCCGAGTGGCCCAGCAGGCCGCGCTCGTAGGGAATGTCAACCCCGCCGATGATACATCGACGCCCCTCCACCAAACGGTGGACGTCGTAGCCGTGGCCAATGCGCAGGTTACTGAACATGGGGAAGGTCCTCTCCCTCGGCCATGCGGCCAAGCAGAATCGCGGTTACGGGACGCAGGTCCTCGGGCACCGTCACCTTAAGGTTATCGCGCGGGCTCTGGACACAGCGGACGCGCCCGCCCATGCGCTCGACCAGCGAAGAATCGTCGGTCCCGATAAAGCCCTCGGCGATAGCTGCGGTGTGGGCGCGCTTCATGGCGTCGACGCTAAAGATCTGCGGTGTCTGCGCGGCCCAGTAGAGCTCACGCGGCGGCGTCTCGACGATATTGTCGCCGTCGACGATCTTGAGCGTGTCGATCGCGGGCTGACCGCATACGACACCGTCGAGCGAGCGGTCGCCCACAAGCACGTCGATCGCATGATCGATGGCCTCGGTCGTGATGAGCGGACGGGCGCCGTCGTGGATGGCGACATATTCGAAACCCGCCGGAACCGCATGCACACCGGCACGGGTGGAATCCTGACGGGTATCGCCGGCATCGGCGAAGCTGATGGGCGTGTCATAGTCAAACGGATCGATGGCCAGGCGGCGCATCTCGGCACGGCGCTCGGCAGGACACACCACCACGATGTGGCCGACCTTGTCGCTACGATCGAACGCACGGATGGACCAGCTCATGAGCGGACGGCCCGCCACGTTAACGAGCTGCTTACCGCCGGGATTTCCAAAGCGCTGGCCGCTGCCGCCGGCAACGACCACGGCGCATACGGGCGCCATTATGCGTTCCCCTGTTTGGTGCCCTTCATGCGGTACAGCGAGTCCGCAAGAATGGCAGGGTTGTTGACGCCAAAGTCGCCCAGGCGCTCCGGATCCTCGCTGATGTCGTCCATGAGCTCCTGCAACGAGCCGTACTCGTCGACGATCTTCTCGGCCACGCCGTCGCGCACGACGGACACGCGCGAAAGCGTGCGCAGGCCCAGCGGTGTCATGACGGAGTCCTCGTCCAGGTCGTCGTAACCCAGAACCGCCGCCACATGCTGCGGGTCGGACAAGTCCTTGGGCGTCATACGGCTCAGGTTGGCGCGGATCTTTTCGGCATTGGCCTCGGAGGAATCGCTCGCATAGTCGCGAATCATCAGGTCGTACTCGGTATCCATGCTGGAGCCGGCGAGCTGCTCGAGCTGCATCTGCACGAGCTTGCCCTGGTTGCCCAGCTTGACAATGCAATCCTTAAGTTCGGTCTTTGCCTGCTGCATGATCTCGAAGCTCGAGAAAATCCCGGTAATGTCGGCGAGCGTAACGTAGTCGTCGAGCTCGAGGGCCGTCAGGCGCAGCAGGGAGCGGTCGAGCGACTGACGGGTAGTCTGGAGCGTGGCGACGAGCTGGTTGACCGAGCTCATGATGGTGGTGACGGGCTGGATCTCGTGGCTCTTGCCGTGAACGTACACGTTGACGACGGCACGACGGGCCGAGACCGAGATCACGATGGCATCCGTGAGCACCGACATGCGGGCGGCGGTGCGGTGACGCATGCCCGTCTCACTCGTGGCAAGCGAGGGATCGGGATTGAGGTGGAAGTTGGCGCGCAGGATCTGGGTGAGGTCGCCGTCGATGACGATGGCGCCGTCCATCTTGGAAAGCTCGAACAGGCGGTTCGAGGTAAACGAAATGTTGAGCGGGAAGCCGTCGTTACCAGCAGCGAGCACGTTTTCGGTGTCGCCGACGCAAATAAGAGCGCCCAGGTGACCAGCAATGATCATGTCGAGGGCGGTGCGGATCGGCTGGCCAGGTGCCGTCAGGCGGATGGCCTGTTCCATACGCTTTTGCAGCTCGTTCTTATCCAAGGCATCGCTCCCATCGCATACGCTCCATAAACGCTAAATAGTTTCTCACGGTTTGTCCCCGCGGCGCTCGCGAAATCCGATGCTTACAGAATGAGCGAACACCGCTGAGAGCCTCAACCCAAATGAGCTGTTCATGTGGTAGCATCGGGATTCACATGAATGAGGGAGTAGTCGCGTGACCGGGTTCGCCTCCGGTGGCGCGGCAAGTCAACATACTGGCCGACACGGTCTGGCTTGCCTTAATGAACGAGACTCGTGGTTGTACGCGCGGCGCGTACGCCACGGGTCTTTTTTGTTGCTCCCCTGTCAGAAGTACACGCGGGTTCGCCCGCAAGGAGGGAGCCAAACCATGGGACTCGTAGAGCTCGTGCTGCTCGCCATTGGCCTTTCGATGGACGCCTTTGCCGTATCCATCTGCAAGGGCCTTGGCATGAAGAAGATCAACCTTAAGGTCGCCGTAGTGCTCGGCCTGTTCTTTGGCGGCTTCCAGGCCGGCATGCCCGTGATCGGATGGGCGCTTGGCAGCCAGTTTATGGGCATCATCGGCCCCATCGACCATTGGATTGCCTTTATCCTTTTGGCCTTCATCGGCGGCAAAATGCTGTGGGAGGCTTTTACCGAGGACGAGGATGAAGGCGACGGCAAGAATGCCGAAAAGATTGAACTGAGCGAGTACCTGATCCTCGCCATCGCCACTTCAATCGACGCCCTGGCCGTGGGCATCTCGTTCGCCGCGCTTTCGGTCGACATCGTTCCCGCTGTATCGCTTATCGGCGTCACAACGTTTATCTTCTCCGTCGCCGGCGTAGCGATCGGCCACACCTTTGGCGCGCGCTACGAAAAACCTGCCACCATCGTGGGCGGCATCGTGCTCATCCTCATCGGACTTAAGATCTTGCTTGAGCATCTGGGGATTTTGGCGCTGTAACGCCAAACACAATCGCTCAAAACTCAACGCCAGTACAAGGCCTCATGCAAAGTTTTGCATGAGGCCTTTTCGTGCAGACTTTTGCATGTCATACTGATATGCAAAAGTCTGCACGTTAGGAGATCGCCGTGAATACCCTTCCCATCACCACACCGCGCCAAGCTGGCATCTACGTGCGCCAGGCACGCGAGGCTCAGGGTCTCACCCGTGCCGCCCTCGCCAAAACGGCCAGTGTTTCAGAGCGCCTGCTCGCATCGCTCGAGCTAGGAGACGCCACCGGCATTCGACTCGACAAGTTGCTGTCCGTCTTTAACGCACTCGGCATAGGTCTCTTTGCGCAAAGCGATAACGACTCCATCGCATCGCCCTCCGAACATCCGACGACGAAAGCGGACCTCCCTATCGCGAACTCGAATGCCCTGCCAAAGCCAAGCGTAGGCAGACGACCCGCTCGACAAGGAACGCCATCTTCCTATGGTGCCTTGCTGGCCCAAATCGCAGCCGAGCAAGGCCTTTCCGACACTTCAGACCTCTCCTTTGACTGTAAGGCTGTGAAATAAATGGCAGAGATGGAGCTTGCGACCCTCATTTGTGGCGAAATCGCAGGCACTCTCCGGCAAGACGAGCATGGACTCTGCAGCTTTGTATACGCCCCAACCTATCGCGGAGCACCACTATCGCTTACAATGCCGCTTTCCAATCGCACGTATGGCCATAACATCGTCCGCCCGTTCCTATTTGGCCTTTTGCCCGACAGCCAAGAGCAGCGTCGCGCTATTGCCGCCGAGCATGACGTTGCATCCAACAACCCCGTCGCCCTCTTGTGCCATATCGGTCTTGACTGCGCAGGGGCCGTTCAGTTTTGTCGAACCGATCAATTAGACGCCGCCCGCGGCAGGGTCTCGGCATACCGCCCGCTTACCAATTCTCAAATCGCTCACAAGCTCAAAGCAATTCGCGATGACGAAAGAGAGACATGGATGGGCTCCAACGAAAGCTGGTCCCTGGGCGGCAACCAAGGCAAATTTGCACTAGCTTGGCATGATGGCCAATGGTGCGAATGTCTAGGGTCATCCCCCACTACCCATATCTTCAAAAATGGTGTCGTTGGGTTCAAACATCAGGCCTTAAACGAATTCGTCTGCATGAAAACGGCTCGGCGTGTTGGCATTCCAACTGCCAACGTCTCCTATTGCACATTTGAAGACGAAGCCGCGCTCGTCGTT
>URKC01000025.1:0-24443 GCA_900548295.1 uncultured Collinsella sp. | reverse complement strand
GAACGTCAGATTGTCCAAATGCGGCCCGCGCAGCGTCGGCCGGTTACGGCGTTTGGAAAACGCCGTAACCTACAAAATGAGCATGGCGTCGCCAAAGCTGAAGAAGCGGTAGCGCTCCTCGATGGCGGCGGCATAGGCATCCATGATCTGGTCGCGGGTGGCAAGCGCGCTTACGAGCATCATGAGCGTGGAGCGCGGCACGTGGAAGTTCGTGATCAGCGCGTCGACCACGTGATAGGTCGAGCCGGGCATGAGGTAGAGCTGCGTCGTGGCGTTCTCGCGCACCACGATGTCACCGCGGCCGAGCGTGTCGGCGCCGTCCTCGCGGCCTTCAAAATAGCGCGCCGTCACAGCCGGATCGGGCACCGGAGCATCGGCGTCAAACGCGCTCTCGAGCGAGCGCACCGCCGTGGTACCGACAGCAATCACACGATGGCCCTCGGCCTTCGCCTTATGCACGGCGTCGACCACCTCCTGTGACACGTGGTAGCGCTCGGTGTGCATCACGTGCTGCATGGGGTCGTCCTCTTCCACCAGGCGGAAGGTGTCGATGCCCACCTCGAGCTCGACGGCGGCAAACTTTGCGCCCTTGGCCTCGATGGCAGCCATGAGCTCGGGCGTGAAGTGCAGGCCAGCCGTGGGAGCAGCGGCCGAGTGCTCCTCCTTCATGGCGTACACGGTCTGGTACTTCTCGGGGTCGCCCTCGTAATCGGTGATGTAGGGCGGCAACGGCACGTGACCGGCGGCGTGAATGGCCTCGTCGAGCGTGCGCGGGTCGCCAGCGGCATTGCAGCCCGCCGGCTCAAAACGCACCAGGCGGCCGCCGCGGCTATCGGTGACAAAGTCGACAACCTCGGCCGTCAGCACCACGGGAGCCCCCTCGGGCGCATGGGCGCCACCGGCGCGATACTCAATCTGAGCACCGGGCTTCAGACGCTTGCCCGGCTTGACCAGGCACTCCCAAACGTGACCCAGCGGGTCAATATCCTCGCGGCGCTTGAGCAGCAGCGTCTCGACCACACCGCCCGAGCCGGCCTTGCGACCGATCAGGCGGGCCGGCATAACACGCGTCTGGTTGATGACGAGCACGTCGCCCGGCTCGATATAGTCGATGATGTCACGGAAGATGCGGTGCTCGACGGTGCCGCCATGCTCTAGCGGCGTTCCTGTCTCGGAGCCTTTGCGATCAACCACCAGCAGGCGGCAGGAGTCGCGCGGCTCGGCAGGCGCCTGGGCGATGAGCTCTTCGGGCAGGTTATAGTCAAAATCATCGGTACGCATAGACACGTCGGATTCTCCTTATATAGCTAAAGTCCGCTCTACATCCTAGCAGGCTGACGTCCCAAATGAACTACTTTTTGGCGGCTTTGCGCTCGTCGCGGATGCGGGCGCGGTCCATGGCCGCCTCGACAGCCGAGAAGCGGCAACCACAGTAGTTCTGCCGATACATGCCAAGCTCGCGCGAACGGCGAGTCGCCTCGGGGTAATACGGGCGAAAATCGCGAATCACCGGGGTGAGCCCATGTGCCGCCGCCAAGCGCTCAAGCACGTCATTGCAGGTATCGAACAGCTGGTACGGCGAGACGGCGAGCGTCGTGCCCACAAACTCAAACCCGCGCTCCTGGGCCACGCGGCACGCCTCGGCCAAGCGCAGGGCATAGCACGCGCGACAGCGACGAGGCCGATCGGCACCCAGCGGTGCCACGCCGGTCTCCCAGCGATCGCGGTCCTCCCCTGCCTCGATGAGCTCGATGTCGCCATCGGCACACCACCGGCGCAGCTCGTCCAAGCGGCGCTGCCATTCATCGCGCGGTTGAATATTGGGGTTGGTCCAGCAAATCGTGGGCTCAAACCCCTCCTCGCGCAGCAGGCGAACCGGCTCCAGCGAGCACGGCGCGCAGCAAGCATGCAGCAGCAACGGCTTCATCGACATCTCCTCACCCAAAAAAGCGCACGCCAAAGGACGTATCCTCGCAGGCGACAATGCGGCGGTCGCGCAAAATGGTCCGCACGTAATACCAATCGCCCACACAGCCCGACAAATGCAAGCCGGCCGCCAGATAGCACAGCAGCGGATAGCCCGAAAACGCAAACCCCAGGGCAAACGCTGTCGTCACAACAACCGTCGGCGCCAGGCAAATCGCCACATACCGCCGGCGCGAATACACAATCCCCTCAGCGCAGGCATAAATCATGCACGTCTCACGGTTCGCTCCAAAAGTCACGTGCGCACCCGTGGGCGCCAGCAGCTTAAAAAACGCACCGTGCACCAGCTCATGCACGGCAAACGACGCCGCAGAGACGACCACCGAGCCGACCATCCAGCCCCAGACCGCCGTCCAGCCGCCCGCGTCGGCCGCATCCAGATCCGCGGGCCCACCCAGCAGCATAAACACCGGCACCAGGCACACGGCAAATGCGCCAAGCACGGCCATCCCCCACACAAAGCAGGCGTGCAGGAAATCCTCGTCTTCAAACGCATGTATGTTGGAAATCTCATTCATAGCATCTTAGGATAGCGCCCCTGCCACGTACCCGTCCGCATGTGCGATAATGTCGAACGATATGCACGAATTGACCACCGCGCCGCCGAGCCCCGCGCCCGGCCGCGCTCTCACCATATGCGAAGGAGTCCCATGGCATCCAAATACTCCATGAACGACCGTCCCAGCTGGCCGCGCCGCGCCATCGTTACCGCCGGCGAGCCCTACGGCAACAAGGGCCTTCACTTTGGCCACGTTGGCGGCGTCTTTGTCCCGGCCGACTTCTTCGCCCGTTTCCTGCGCGACCGCCTGGGCCGCGAGAACGTCATCTTCACCTCGGGCACCGACTGCTACGGCTCGCCCATCATGGAGAGCTACCGCAAGCTCAAGGAGAACGAGGGCTACGACAAGTCCATCGGCGAGTATGTCGAGTCCAACCACTCCCGCCAGGCCGCGACCCTCAACAACTACAACATCAGCTGCGATATCTACGGCGGCTCGGGCCTTGAGCCGGCTGCGCAGATTCACAACGAGGTGACCGCCGAGATTATCAAGCGCCTGCACGAGCAGGGCACCATCTCCAAGCGCTCCACGCTGCAGTTCTACGACGCCAAGGCCGGCACGTTCCTCAACGGCCGTCAGGTGATCGGCCGCTGCCCCATCCAGGGCTGCAAGTCCGAGAAGGCGTACGCCGACGAGTGCGACCTGGGTCACCAGTTTGAGCCCGAGGAGCTCATCGCGCCCAAGAGCCAGCTCACCGGCGAGGTGCCCGAGCTGCGCCCGGTCGACAACCTCTACTTCGATCTGCCGGCCTACCTCGACTTTATGAAGACCTACACCGCCAAGCTCGCTCAGAACCCGCAGGTTCGCTCCGTGGTCTCCAAGACCATGGAGGAGTGGCTGCTGCCGGCTCAGCTCTACATCCAGAACAAGTTCCGCGAGGCCTTCGATGCCGTCGAGGACCAGCTCCCCGAGCACACCGTGCTGGAGCCCGAGGGCAACAAGAGCAGCTTTACCGTCACCTTCCCCAGCTGGAAGGAGCGCGACGATGCCCACGCAGTGCTCGCCAACGGTGGCGTGCGCTTCCGCAGCGGCAAGGCGCTCGTGCCCTTCCGCATCACCGGCAACATCGACTGGGGCGTTCCGGTGCCCGAGGTCGATGGCGTCTCCGACGTCACCTGCTGGTGCTGGCCCGAGAGTCTGTGGGCGCCCATCAGCTATACGCGTACCGTGCTCGCACGCGATGCCAAGGCCGCCGGCGTGACCGAGGGCGTCGCCGCCCAGGATGCCGCCCTCATGGGCGAGCCCGCCGCCGATTCCACGCAGGTCCCCGCGCCCACCTACCAGCACAGCTCGCTCGACTGGCGCGACTGGTGGTGCTCTGACGACGCGCAGATCTACCAGTTTATCGGTCAGGACAACATCTATTTCTACTGCATCGCGCAAACCGCCATGTGGGAGGCCCTGGGTTGGGACCTTACGCAGAGCACCGTCAGCGCCTGCTACCACCTGCTCTACATGGGCAAAAAGGCCAGCTCGTCCTCGCAGACGCCTCCCCCGCCGGCAGACGACCTGCTCAACCACTACACCTGCGAGCAGATGCGCGCTCACTGGCTGTCGCTCGGCCTGTCCGAAAAGCCAGTGAGCTTTAGCCCCAAGGCATACGACACCCGCGTGACCGGCAAGGACAAGAACGGCAACGAGGTGCGCGCCTGCGACGACAAGCGCGTCATCGATCCGGTCCTTAAGGAGAGCGCCCTTTTGACCGGCGTGTTCAACCGCCTGGCCCGCAGCTGCTTCTACGGCGTCGCCGTCAAGGAGGGCGACGAGAGCCCCTATCGCAACGGCTGCATCCCCGCCGGTACCGCCTCCGCTACCGTGGTCGAGGCCGCCCAGCAGGCAGTCCTCGCCTTTGAGCAAGCCATGTACAAGTTCGAGACGCACCGCGCGCTCGCCGTGTGCGACGACTACCTGCGTGCCGCCAACAAGCGCTGGAGCGACGCCTCTAAGGCCGCCAACAAGCTCGAGGGCGAGCCGGCAAACGCCGCAATGACGCAGGCCCTCGTCGACGCCTTTACCGAACTGCGTGTGGCGACCGTGCTCATGCACGGCATTGTGCCGGCCGGCTGCGAGCTCATCTGCGAGTACTTTGACTTCGACCCGGTCGCCTTCTTTAGCTGGGATAACATCTTTGCCTCCACGGACGAGTTCGTGGAGATCCTGGGCGAGAAGCCCGGCGAGCACCGCGTGAAGCCGCTGCCCCCGCGCTTCGACTTCTTTAGCAAGCACGAGAGCCAGTACTAAACACTCGACATGTAATGGAATGGGAAGGAAAGACGGATGTCCAAGCCGCGTCGTCGTAAGCAGAAAAAGCAGGTCAAGGCCGAGCTCAAGCTCAGGCAGTTTGCCGCCACCGAGCTTTCCGACCAGCTTGCCGCCCTTCCCTGCGCCGCCGACCTGCCGCGCTTTATGGTCGACACGGTCGCCGGCGCCTATGCGCCCGCCGATGCCGAGCTCATGATCGAGGGCTTCGGCGCCGCGGCCACACGCCCGGTCACGCTGCGTGCCAACACGCTCAAGGCAACCGCCGAGGACATCGCCGCGGCGCTCGATGCCGCCGGCATCGCCCACCGCCCCGTCGCATGGTACCCGGACGCTTCCATCCTGCCCGAGGCCCAGGTTTCCGACCTGTGGGACCTCGACATCTACCGCGACGGCAAGATCTACTTGCAAAGTCTGTCGTCCATGATGCCGCCGTTGGTCTTGGGCGCCCAGGCCGGCGAGGACATCCTGGACATGTGCGCGGCCCCCGGCGGCAAGACGACGCAGATCGCCGCCCTCACCCAGGGCCAGGCACACCTCACCGCCTGCGAGATGAGCATTCCCCGCGCCGAGAAGCTCGAAGCCAACCTCCACCGCCAAGGCGCAAAAAACGTGCCCGTCATGCGCATCGACGCACGCGAGCTCGACGAGTTCTTCCGCTTTGACCGTATCCTGCTCGACGCTCCCTGCACCGGCACGGGCACCGTCATCAGCGGCAACGAGAAGAGCCTGCGCGGCCTCACCGAGCAGTTGCTGAGCAGGTGCGCCCGCTCGCAGCGAGCACTTCTGGACCGCGCCATGGGAGCCCTCAAACCGGGCGGCACGCTCGTCTATTCGACTTGTTCGATCTTGCCGCAGGAAAACGAGGACGCCCTGCAAGAGGCCCTCGACAAGCACATGGACTGCGAGCTTATCCCCCTCGATGGCACGCCGAGCGAAAGTGAGGCACGCCGCGCCCAGGAAGCTGGTGAGGAGCCGCGCATCGAGTCCAACGCCCTGACCGAAGCCATTGCCGCGGGTCAGGTATCGGCCATCGCCAACGGCCTGCCCGGCACGCTCACCATTCCGCCCAGCCGCGACTTTGAGGGCTTCTACATTGCCCTGATCCGAAAACGCAGTTAGCGCACGGATCCAAAACTCAACAAGCTATCTCCGTGCGCGTTTGCCCTGCTGGTCGCGATGCTGTTTAAGCATCGTGCGCTCCTTGCGTTCGGCCCTTTTGCCCTTAATGGCCGTGACCACAAAGTAGATGACCGCGGCGGCTACGATTGCGCCCACGCATAGGCCAATCGAGCCCAACATTGCCGAAAATTCCATACCGCGTCACCTCTCTTTTAAACGGGACTTTCAAGATAGCACCTCGATCACCGCCACCACAGCTCCTTCACGTTCGCCGCCCTTCGGTCTAACGGAGGACGCGGCGGGGAAAAATCAACTCGTCAAACGATTTAGCAAGCACAACGCTGCCGGCACCCTGCCGGCCGTCATCACATAGAATCGAGCCTCCATGGATACCCTCAACGATCTAAACGAGCGCGTCGACGCCTTCGTCGGCACCAGCTCCTTCGACACGCCTGCCGCGGCAAACGACCAAGCTCCCATCGATGTGCCCGCCGAGGTTCACGAGGACATCGTCGCCTCGGTCGATTTCTCCGAGGTCGAGCTCGCAGACGAGTTCACCGAGCCCCAGGTAGCCGTGACCCCCAACGGACTGCTCCCCATGGAGCCGCTGCCCATCGACGGGCGTTTGCGCAAGGCGGCCCTTCGCATGCCTGACGAGATTGAGGAGGCCAGTGGCTTCACGCTCTTTGGCCGCCGCATCAAGTCGCTCATTTACACCACCGATGTCGCGGTTATCCGCAACTCCAACGCCGATGCCGTCTTTGCGGTCTACCCTTTCACGCCGCAGCCCGCCATTACGCAAGCGCTGCTGACCGTCGCCGAGTGCCCGGTCTTTGTAGGTGTGGGCGGTGGCACCACCACTGGTAAGCGCTCCGTGCAGATGGCAGCCGTCTCCGAGATGCAGGGTGCGGCGGGCTGTGTGGTCAACTCCCCCGCCACCGCCGAGATGGTCGAGCACATCACCAACATCGCCGACATCCCCGTCATCGCCACGGTCGTACGTTGCGACGACGATGCTCACGCCAAGGTGCGCGCCGGCGCCAAGATTCTTAACATCGCCGCTGGCAAAAACACGCCGCAGGTCCTGCGTGAACTGCGCGAGCACTATCCCAACCTGCCGCTCATCGCGCCGGGCGGCAAGACGCCCGAGAGCATCCGCGAGACCATCGCCGCCGGTGCCAACGCCATCATCTGGACACCGCCTTCGGCCCAGCAGCTACAGACCGACATGATGCAGCGCTACCGCAAGATGAAAGAAGACGCCACGCCTGTCATCTCGCACGACGATGTGCCCATTATCGACCAGGTCGCCGCCGCCGAGGTCAGCCAGGTCGAGAACATGAATCCCGACGTGCCGATTCCCGACGAGGTTATCGAGCGCGTCGCTTCGATCCACGATCATATCGAGGAGCGTCGCGCCAACCGCGGCCTCAAGCCGTCACTGCACGGCTTCTTCTTCCGCGGAAAGAAACGCTAGCAAAACATCTTGGCCCGCCCCACAAACGTGAGGCGGGCCGTTTTCGTTTGAGCAATCATGCAGCGATGTGATGGGGCAAATTAATCCACGCGCTTGTCGCCCATAAAGAAGACGGCCACCGTGCCGGGACCGGTATGCGAGCCAATCAGAGTACCGATGTTATTGATCTCAATCTTGCCTTTAAGCTGCGGAATCTGTTCCTCGATCAGCGCCGCAACTGCCTCGGCATCCTCGCGGCACGCCGAGTGCGACATGACGCACTTACCCGAATAATCCGCACCGTCCTGCACGTGTGCCATCATGGTCTTAGCCATCTCGGAAATCGCGCGCTTCTTAGTGCGAATCTTCTCACGTGGCGACAGCCCACCTTCGCAATCGACCGTCATAAGCGGGCAAATCTTAAGCGCCGTGCCGATGATCGCGCTCGCGGCCGAAATGCGACCGCCGCGCAGGTAGCTCGACAGATCGGTCGAAAAGAACCAGTGGTGCAGGTTGAGTTTATGCTTCTCAATCCAGGCGGCCGTCTCGTCGAGTGACGCCCCGCTATCGCGCACGTCGGCGGCATATTCCAGCAACAGGCCAAAGCCCGAAGACGCCGCCAGCGAATCGATGACGCGCACCTTGCCGCCCTGGGGATAGCGATCCGCGAGCATCTGCGCCGCAACGCAGGCCGATCCATACGTGCCCGAAATACCCGATGACAACGTCAGGTGCAGCACGTCTTTACCCTCGGCAACAAACGGCTCCCAAAACTCCTCGTACTCACCCACGCTCACCTGAGACGTCTTGGGCATGGCGCCCGCGGCAATCTGGGCAAAAAACTTGTCCGGCGTAATCGACTGATACAGATCGTCCGTATAGACAACATCGTCGATCTCGTAATGAAAATACGCGACGGGAATATTGCGCGATTCAAAGAACTCCCGAGTTCGGTCGGCGGCAGATTCACAGGTCAGGACAAAATCACTCATATGAGGCTCCCTACTCATTGCTGCGCAAATTATCGCACAGTGAGCCTACATACGGACATATGTCCACTATTTACCAAATCGAACCAAAAATAGCGAACATCTTTACCACCATCGTCTCCACCGGCCCCACGCATAAATATCTGAGAAAACACCCTCTGTCGTCTCCACTCAACCGCCATATCTACCTCAACTAAATCGATTTACCAAACCGTTCAGCCGACAATTCAGCCGCTGGCGCAAAATCGAAACAAAAGCGGCGCATACTGATAAACGTTTGACGCTGTTTATCAGTTTTACCAGCTCCATCGGAAGGTGTTTCATGGTCGCATTCGATCGCAATCCGCAAGACTTCAAGTATCTGCGTCTGCTGTCGAGACAATTTCCCACCGAGCAATCCGCGTTTACCGAGATTATCAATCTCTCGGCCATTCTCAACCTGCCCAAAGGCACCGAGCATTTTATGAGCGACGTGCATGGCGAGTACGAAGCCTTTATGCACATCCTCAACAACTGCTCGGGCGTCGTGCGCGAACATGTCGACGAGATTTTTGGCGACACGCTTTCCTTTGACGAAAAGGGCGAGCTGTGCACGCTCATCTACTACCCGCGCGAGAAGATCGACCTGGTCCGCAGCCGGCGCGAAGACTCGCCCACCTGGTACAGGACGATGCTTGACCAGCTCATCATGGTCGCCCGCTCGCTTTCGAGCCGCTATACGCGCTCCAAGGTGCGTAAGGCCATCCCACGCGATTACGCCTACATCATCGACGAGCTGCTGCACACGCATCCGGACGAGAACAACTATCGCGTGCGTTATCACGAGCGCATCGTGGAGTCCATTCTGGAGACCGCCAGCGCCGACGACTTTATCGAGTCGCTCGCCTCACTCATCAAGCGCCTGGCCGTCGACCACCTGCACCTGGTGGGCGACATCTTCGACCGCGGCGGCGGCGCTGCCAAGATTATGGACCGCCTGCTCACCTACCATTCACTCGACATCCAGTGGGGCAACCACGACCTGCTGTGGATGGGCGCTGCGGCCGGTGAGCCCGCCTGCATCGCCACGGTGCTGCGCAACAACCTACGCTACGACAATTACGAGATCCTGGAGAACGACTACGGCATCTCGCTGCGCGAGCTTGTTGCCTTTGCCGATGCCACCTACACCGCCGGTGAGCCCATCACCCCGCTGATCAAGGCCATCAACGTGCTGCTCTTTAAGCTCGAGGGCCAGATTATCCAGCGCCACCCCGAGTTCGATATGACCGACCGCCTGCTGCTCGACAAGATCGATCACGACACCGGCACGGTCACGCTCGCCGACGGCAGCGTATGGCCGCTCACGACCAACGACTTCCCCACCGTCGACCCGGCGGACCCCTATACGCTCACGTCTCAGGAGCAGCACATCATCGACAAGCTCGTGTCCGAGTTTGTCACCGCCGATCACCTGCATCGCCATATCGATTTCCTCTATTCCCACGGCTCGATGTACAAAGTCGCCAACGGCAACCTGCTCTTCCACGGCTGCGTGCCACTCAACGAAGACGGCACCTTTAGCAGCATGAATTGCCTGGGCACCTGGCACGCCGGGCGCGATTATTTTGATTTTTGCGACTATATCGCCCGCCGCGCCTGGCGCATGGGCGACCGCGACGCCCTCGACTGGATGTGGTACCTGTGGATCGGCTTTAACTCACCCGCCAGCGGACGCCTGGTGCGTACCTTTGAGCGCGCCTATATCGCCGATAAGAGCACCTGGGTCGAGCCGATGGACCCGTACTTTTCGCTTACCAAGTCGCCCTCGGTCTGCGACGACATCATGCGCGAGTTTGGCGTCGCGCCCATGGCATGCTCACCGACCGTTCACATCATCAACGGCCACACGCCCGTTAAAACCACCAAGGGCGAGCAGCCCATCCGCGCCGAGGGCAAGCTGCTGGTCATCGATGGCGGCTTCTGCCGCGCTTACCATCCCAAGACGGGTATCGCCGGCTATACGCTCATCTCGAGCTCGCGCGGCTGCCGCCTCAAGTCGCACCGGGCCTTTACGACGGTTGCCGAGGCACTCACCCGCAACGTCGATATCGAAAGCGAGACCAACCGCTTTGACGAGGCCGACCGTCGCCGCATGGTGAGCGACACCGATTCCGGTGCCAAGATCCGCAGCCAGATCCAGGACCTGCGCCAGCTGCTCGATGCATATAGAAACGGTGCTATCGAGGAGCGCGCCTAGCACCACCCGTGGGGATTGGCTAAACTTGCTGAGTTTGTCATCCCCGCGGCGCCCCGGCGCCACCATAAGGCAGGTACCATGCAAAAGCTCCTTGCGCAGATCATGAAATTTGGCGTCGTCGGTGTCATTGCCACGGTCATCGACTTTGGCATTATGAATCTGCTCCACTACGGTCTGGGCCTCAACATCCTAATCGCCAACACCAGCGGCTTTATCATCTCGCTCATCTTTAACTACCTCGCCAGCATGAAGTACGTGTTTGCGCACAAGGAGGGCATGAGCCGCCGCCGCGAGTTCATTATCTTTGTCGTGCTGTCCGTGATCGGCCTGGTACTCAACGACGCTATCGTGTTGACACTCAACGCCGGTCTGGGACTCGAGGCCAATATCGCCAAGATCTGCGCCACCGCGCTTGTCATGGTCTACAACTTTGTGACCCGAAAGATCTTCCTGGAAGGCGACGAGACCAAGTAACTCGCAACCTTACAGCTTTACAATGCCCACGGATGACGCACGTCGAGCGCCGTGTTGTTCGCGGGCATTGCTCGTTTACGGGCAAGTTTTCAACGTTTGCGGATTAGCTCTTGAAAATTTGGCGAGTTCGTATAGTTCTTGGCAAGGACCTTATGTTTCCCTTGCAAAAGCTCTAAAGTATCCTCTGCTCGATTCATCAACGCATTGGATGTGATTACGTGCGCAAGGCACTGGCACAACCTCATACCAAGCAGTTCCTCAAGTTCGCTGTCGTGGGTCTTGTCTCCTTTGGCATCGACTGGGGTATGCTCATTGCGCTCGTCGAGCTGTTCCACCTCGACTTTTTGATGAGCACCACGGTTTCGTTCATCACGTCCGTCGTGGTCAACTACTGGCTCAGCATGAAGTACGTGTTCGACCATCGCGAGGGCATGAGCCGCAAGCGCGAGTTCACGATCTTCACCATCCTGTCGGTGATCGGTCTGGGCCTCAACGACCTGTACATGTTTGTGGGTGTCACGTTTTTGAGCATCGGCTACCAGGCCATGAAGGCCATCGCCACGTTCCTCGTCACCTGGTACAACTACTTCAGCCGCCGCTTCTTCCTCGAGGGCGCACAGTCGTAGTCACGTCGACATTTGCTTGAATGTATAGCCGGTTGGAATTCTCGTTCCAGCCGGTTTTTTGTTTGCCGAGAGACCCGGCGACCCAGTCCTCGACGCATGAAAAACGGGCGACTCGGATGTTTGTCCGAACCGCCCGCTCCGTGCGTTATGTTGAGACTCCTAGCCCGTTACGTAATACCAGACAACACTGTCGCCGTTGGATAGGACGTAGTTGCTGCAAGCCGTGTTGGGCGTAACGCCATTAACGGAATACATCCAGCCGCTCGTGCTACCGTGCTCCTTTTCGGCCAAACCGCCGATGGCGGCGACATACGTGCCATACGACGAGCCGTGCGCGTTCACGGAAAGGCCCAGCGCGCACAGGGCATCGTAGGCTGTGGCGCCCTCGTTAAAGGTGAAGGTGCCACTAGAAGACACAGGATTGCCCACAGCGCTCGATGTGACCGAGACCGACACCGTTACGTAGTTGGACTCCTGCGAACCGCCCTGTCCGCCCGAGGGAGCGCTGCCGCCATTAGAGCTGGAGGCTCCATCAGACGACTGGCCACCGCCCGAAGAAGCACCGCCAGACGCATTGGAAGTATCGTCGGCTCCCGTATTTTGGGCAGCGGATTTATCGCCAGACTTCTTGCCGTCCTGGCCCTCGGACTTCTTGCTATCCGAGTTTTTATCCGATTCCTTGTTTGAAGACTCGGAATCGTCCTTGGACTCGTCTTTTGCATCATTCGATGACTTGGAGTCCTCGGAGCTGGCCTCGCCCGAAGTCGTAGTCGAGCCAGACGCCTTGGTGTCCTTGGTGACGACGCTCTCCCCCGTCACGGTCTGAATGATCCAGTCGATGGACCAGGCACCGCTTGTGGAAGGATGGACGAAACCCAACGATCAAAACGGTGCAGGCGGCCGTCAGGGCGCCAACAAGTGCCTTGCGCCGCGGGACGGACGCCGCCGAAGCGGCGCCCTTTTGCTTTGCATCGTCGAGCTGAATGAACGACGAGTCGGGCTGTTTGGAGTCGGCGTCCTGAGGTTTATTGGACACAGCCCTCACCTACCGACGTTTGGTGAACCCGAACACGCCGACGATGGCGAGACCGATGACGCCGGCGGCAACGCCAACAATGGCGAGCGGGTTGGTACCAGTCTCCTGCTCGGAAGCACTAGAGGACCTCTTGGCAGTGGCCGTGGAAGTAGCACCCGTATCGGACTTGGAATCGGACTTCTTGTCGGACTTGCCGTCCTTCTTGTCAGACTTCTTCTCGTCCTTCTTATCGGATTTATCGGAGTCCTTCTTGTCGGACTTGTTGTCCTTGGTCTCGGTCTTGGTCGACACCGTCGTCTTGGTCACCGGCTTCTGACCCGGGGCGATAGCGCCGCCCTTCGAGCCGGAGCCAGAACCCGCGCCAGCGCCAGCACCGGAGCCGTTGCCAGCGCCGCCGTTGCCACCATTAGTGCCAGAACCGCCATTACCGCCAGGGTTAACGGCATTCTTGGTCCACTTGGCATACAACGTCAGGTCGGCCGTCACCGGCGTGCTAAAGTCATACGCCTGCGTGCAAGCCTCATCGGTATACCAACCGCCGAAAGTGTAGCCATCGCGCGTCGGATCGGCCGGCTTGACCAACTTGCCGTCGGCCGTAGTCTGGAAGTCGACCTTAGAACCCTCGCCAGTCTCAAACGAGACCTTAACGCCACCACTCAGCTTGAAAAGCGTGCCGGAATCGTTGATGTAGTAGAGGTTACCCTTGGCATCGCAGGCAATCGGCGAGTCACAGTAATTGTTGTGTCCCGCTGCGCTAAACGCACCGGTCGCCTGCGCGTCACCCATCTTGTAGCGATACACGCCACCGCCCGAGGTGTAGCTCACATAGTCGGAAGTCGCACCATAGTTGACAGTGAAATAAACGTACGCGTCATCCGCCTGGACACTCACGAGCGGTGCGCCCTTGATGCCACCGGCAGGAAGCACGGAGCCATCGGCAGACGAAACCAACGTCGTAGCAAAGTCATTATCAAGGTCGACAATCGCCAGCGCCGAACCGCCAGAAACCTCGCCACCGACAATTAGCTTATTGCCATACAGCGTGGGCATGCAGGCACAACCCGTAAGACCAAGATCGATGACGCGTTCTTCGGAAATGCGCGAAGAGGCCCTTGCGCTTGCGTCCGACAGTGCCAGCACGTGGAGCTTGCCGTCACGCGAGATCACATAGGCATGCTTGCCGTCTTTGGACAGTACACAGCCGGAGTTGACGATGGCACCAACCGAAACGCTGCCGAGCACATCACCCGTCGACTTGCTAAGCATCTCAACGGTACCCGCACTCGTCGGAACCAGAATATAGCCGTCGCCCACTGTAGCGCTCGTCCAGTAGTAGCCCTCATCAGCATTAACATGCTGCCAAGAAACAGCGCCGGTCAGTATATTAATACGCGTCAGGTGACCGTTATTGTACGTACTCGTTCCATAGTCGACATCAACGGTGCCAACGTAGAGATAGTTGCCATCGACCGTCAGCTGGGAATTTGACTGGGCAGATTTGCTCACAGAGTCAGTGACCCAAACCGTCGTCAGCGTATCGGCCGTCAGAGCCTGGACCGCACCGCCGTCGAGCGGGACGATGACCAAGCCTTTCGTATAAATCGGACGCGTGGTGTAGCCAATCGCAGTCTGAAGGTTCGACTCGGCAAGCACCTTGCCCGACTCGGCGTCGATCTTAAGCAAACGCTTGTTCACGGCAAGGTAAACGTTGCCGTTCACGACAATAGGCTCACTCGCATTGGGATACGTGGCACCCGAGTAGGCCCTCCAATCGAACGTCCAAGAGCTTGCCAGCGCGCCCGTAGGCGTGGACACGTTCTTGACCACCGCATTGGAATTGCCACTCCAGTCGGCTTTCCAATCGGTCGGGCGCGAAGCGCTCGGATCGACTACGACTTCATCGGGATTAGGAACGGTGTCGCCAGGGGCGTAAGCCCAGACGATTTTGTCGCCCGACTTGAGCACGTAATCGCTATCGAGCTGAGGCCCGGGAACGCCGTTGACAAAGAACGACCATGCACCCGACAGCTCGGTGCCATCAAGCGGGGAGACAAGACTATGAACACCCCAATAACCAAATTGGTCGTACATCTTGGACTCAATGCCAATGGCATCGAAGTAGGCAGCGGAAGCGTCCTTGATCGTCGTGCCCTCGACAAACACCTGCGTCGAAGGATCGGTCCAGCGCTGCGCCTTCTCATCCTTCTTACCGATGATCTCCATTGAAACGGAAACCTGGCCGGGCATGGTTCCATCAAAGCCATAGACCCAGGTAACCTTGTCCCCAGCCTTGAGTGTGTAATTGCCCGCGCCGACATTGGCCGCCTGACCGTTAACGAAGAACTGCCAGAATTTCCAAGTGTTTTCGTTAACTTTCTCGCTCGAAAGCGTCACGGTCTTGTTGAACGGTGAAGTCAGCGACTCGAGATACCAGCCGTACGTGCCTTTCCCCGTTTTGGCGCCAATGCCGGCCTTTTTAAAGGCCTGCTCGGAAAGATCAGCAGCGGTCGTGCCCTCTTCCACTAAAGCTGTCGTGGGCTGCGCCCATGTCTGCTGAGCGCCCGAGGCGTCCTGGCCGACAACGGTGCAGCTAACGGAAATCTGATTGGCGGGCGCGGGGTCACCGCACTTCGAGTAGCACCAGACGACGGAGTCGCCGTCCTTGAGCGTGTAGCCGCCGGCGCCGACCGCGGAGACGCTGCCGTTGACGAACAGCTGCCAGTGCGCGCCGGTCGCCGGGTCGTAGGCGAGCGTGCGGCCCGCGTCGAAGGGCGACGTGATCGAGTTGAGCGCCCAGCCCCAGGAGCCGTTGGGGTCGTAGTCGGCCTTGAGGCCGGCCTGCCTGAAGAGCTGCTCGGAGAGGTCGGCCGCGGTCGAGCCCTCCTTCAGAGCGATCTGCTGCGCGGCGGCCCAGGTCTGCTGGGCGCCCTTGGCGTCGGTGCCGACGACGGAGCACGTGGCCGCGACCTCTTGGCTTGCGGCTTCGGTAGGCTGAGATTCAGCCTCATCGGAAGCGGCTACAACACTTTTGACGTTCTGTTCGGATGAATCCGGCGAAGCAGTAGAAGCCTCGACTGCGGCAGAATCGTCCGACGCTACGCCGTTGCTATCTGCGGCATTCGCCGAAGCGCCATCGTTAACCGACGCATCGCTCGCGTTAGAGCCGGTTTCGGAAACGACACCGTCGGCAGCACCGTCCGCGGCACCCGTGCCCTCGCCCGGCGTCGCAGCCTGAGCCACGGCCTCGGCAATGCCCTCGGCGCCCTCGGCCCACAACTGAGCCGGCGTGGTGCCAAAGGCCATCGCGAAGGCCAGGAATGCCACCAGGCCGCGCTTGGCTATACCGCGTGCAATCGCGCCACGGCGATGCAACGAGGCGCACACACGCTCGTCCTCAAACATATCCATTTGTCCCCCATTGTCTGTACTTGGAGCGTTGCCTTGAGGCTGCCCCACGTCATCGCGCATGTTGCGCTCGAGTTCCCCCATCGGGGTCCTCCTTCCCTCCAGAGCCCTATGCACACCGGCGGCATACGCCGCAGCCGCACGCAAGATGGGAGGCGATCCGACTTAACCTTAACGACTCGGGCGCGCCGTCCGATCTGCGACGCGAACATCCCGAGCCAAGAGGAATTACGGTTACTGGTACAGCCGGGGACTTGCACCCCGATTCTCCCAAACGCGCAGGAAAACCGCGCATTCGTGCGTCTCCGCACCACCATCTAGGCCATCGATTATTACCGTCAGTATGCTATCACGCAAAAGGGCCTCGCACGCAGGCGAAGCCCAAGGTAAAAGCTATTGTTTGCGATAGGAGAATGCGGTGACGGCCGCAGCCTCTAGTGCTTGCCGCCGTGGCTGTTGAGCCAGATATTGCGACCCAGCATAAGCGCCAGCACCAGCGCGCTCACGTAGCCAAAGAAGCCGATGACCGGAATGCCGAGGACAACCGGCTCGATGCGCGCGTAGTACACCACCGACGAACCGATAAACAGACCGGCGATCACGATAGCCATCGACATGCGGTCGATAATTCCGCCCAGCTGTCGCAGCGCCTTATCGCTGCTCATGATCTGCGTGTTCACCTTAAGCTGGCCGCGCGTGAGCATACGCGAAGCCAAGCCCAAATACTCGGCCGCCTCGAGCGAGCCTTTTGCCGCGCGATAGCTGCTCGCGGCCAGATCGCGTCCCATATCACGCACGCGCGCATAGGTGCTTTTTTCGTTTTTGATGTGCGTCTGGATGATCTGGATCATGTTGACGTTGGGCATATACTCGGTCAGCAAACCCTCGAGCGTCACCATGCCGCGCGCGAACATCGTTACCACGCTCGGCAGCTCAACATCGTTTTTGCGCGCCAGGTTTAGCAGCGAGGTCAAAAACTCGCCGATATCCAGATCCTTCAGGTCAAGGCCCGCAAAGTCAGCCACGATAAAGTCCAAATCGGACAAAAACGCTGAATGATCGAGCTCGGCCGAGTCGCCACGCGTCACGGCGAAGCGCATGAGCGAATCCTTGAGCTTGGGCACGTCACCCTCGGCCACGGCGAAAATCATGTCCTTGACGATACCGCGATCGTGGCTCGACATGCGTCCGACCATGCCCAAGTCGATAAAGTAAACGATGCCGTCCTTGAGAATGATGTTTCCCGCATGCGGGTCCGCATGGAAAAAGCCGTCATCGAGCACCTGCGTCGAGTAGTCCTCGACGATTGCGGCACCGATCTTTTCCAAGTCATAGCCCTCGGCCACCAAGCGTTCAGGATCGGCGATCGAAATGCCGTCGACGTAATCCATGACCACCACGTGCTCGGTGCACAGGTCCAGATAGGATTTAGGGCACGTCACGCCATGGACGCTCTTATGGAACTCGTAGAAGTCGTTGAGGTTTTTGGCCTCGGCCAAAAAGTTGGTCTCCTCGCGAAATGAGGTCCACAACTCCTCGACTACACCGTGCAGGTCAACGAATTGATCGGTGTTGACGAACTTGGAAACGATACGCACCACCGAGCGGATGATATCGATGTCCTGCGCCATAACCTGCTGCGCACCGGGACGCTGCACCTTGACGGCCACGTCCTCGCCCGTCACCAGACGAGCGCGGTGCACTTGCGCGAGCGACGCGCTACCGAGCGGATTGGGGTCGATCGCATCGAACATCTCCCCCAGGCGCAGGCCGTATTCTTCTTCCAGACAACTGAGTACGACCTCGTACGGCACCGGCTCCACGTCGGAGCGCAGGCGGCGCAGCTCGTCGCAAAACCGCTGCGGCAAAATCTCGGAGCGGTTAGCCAGAATCTGCCCCATCTTGACGAACATGGGGCCGAGTTCCTCGAGCAGGCGGCGCAAACGAACCGGCGTGAGGTTATCCCACACGCGGTACTTTTTGACCAGACGAACAATCTGCCCGATGCGTTCGCGACGACCCGCCGGCGTGAGCTGGTATTCCTCGTCCGGCGCCATCGCGTCGGGCTCCTCGGGCACCATATCGACAGCACGCGGCTTCTTGCGAGCGCCCGAGACGGCGGCATCGACCTCATCGACAACCGCCGCCTCGTCACCCAGAGGATCTAGATTGTTGTAATCGGTGGTGGAATCTGCCATCTGCGCTGCTACTCGGCCTCTTCGGTATCCTTCGCATCGTCGGGCTCAACGGACTCGACGGGCACCGAGGTCACGTTGTCCTCGACTGAATCGACGATGTCGCGCACATGGGCCAGGAAGGCCGTGCGCTCGGGGGCGGTCATAACGCGGACGCGGGCAAGGACGAGCTCGTCGAGCACGCGCTGGGCCGCGGTCTCGCCCTGCATGCCCAAGCGCTCGGTCAGATCGGAGATGGTGCCACCGGCCTGCTCAAACATGTCGGACACACTGCGGGCGATATCGGGGGTGGCGGTGTCCTTGCGGACCTGTTCGCCCTTGGTATTAAGGTCGTCGAGGACCTTTTTGCCGCCTTCGACGGCAACGGCGGCAGCGCCAAAGCCAACGTTGATGGCGCCGTTAACAAGCTGATCGAGTTTCATAACCATGGTTGTCTCCAATCATAAACAACTGCATTGGCGTTCTTGTACCCAAGATCGAGTGAAAGCGACAAAGCGTTTTAGCGCTATTCGATCGACGGGAAATCCCTACCTCACGTTGTCGTTCATCGCGAAAGAGTTCTTCATGGCGCAGCTCGTGGTGTAGAGCACCTTGCCCAACAGGGCATCGGTCTCCACGCGCACGAGCTCGGCAAACTCCTCGTTGGCGCGTGCAAGCTCGGCAGGCACCTCGGCCTCGGGCAGAACGGCTACGGCAGCGTCGACGTCATGAATCTGCTTGTGGCCCATGCCGCCGACCTTCTCCTGATAATCCTCGACTGCGCGGCCGCACTCATGGAAGCGGACGTCGGCCAGCGCGCCGATCAGGCGGTTGGCCCAATAGAAATTCTCGGACGTCACGCGAGCCTGCGTGTCGGCAAAGTACTCGGGCATGGTCTCGACGTTGGCGTACAGCGGAACCAGCGCGTTAAACGAGTTGGAGCCAAAGGCCATCCACTGCACGGCGCGGTAGGCCGGATGCGCATAGGGGCGCAGCTGCAGCACAGCGAGCTGGCTGTTGCGGTTGATGCCGATGGGGCGATAGGCGCCACGCGTGGCGGGCGTGCCCTTGCTGCCGTAGCAGTCGTACTCCGTGCCCTGGTAGTGGCTCGAGAGTACGTACTTGATGTCCTCGATGGTCACCTTACGCTCGGGCACGCGGCTCCAGGGGATGTCATCGCTCTCGGGCGTGTAGTCGGCGTCGGGGCCGTCCCACACATCGCTGGGGTTAAGGCAGCGCTGCATGTACCACGCGCGCGGCGTGTTGTAGACATGGTCGCTGTCGCTGTGCGAGCCAAAGGCCTCGCGCGGGTTAAAGACCGTCGCCGGGCCGTCGCCCTCGACGCCCAGCGTCAGGTCCAGATGCCACTCGGCCATCCAGGCACGCAGGTCGGCGGAGCACATGTGGTCGGCCTGGGCGCCCTCGGCGTCATCCAGGTCAAAGCTGTCGATACCCAGCTGGTTGGGCATGGTCACATAGGCGTCATCGGGCACGCGCTTGGCGATCCAGTGGTGGCCGCCGATGGTCTCGAGCCACCAGATCTCGTCCACGTCGCTAAAGGCGATGCCGTTGTTCTCGTAGGTGCCATAGCGCTCGAGCAGGTCACCCAGAATGCGTACGCCGTCGCGGGCGGATTTGGCATATGGCAGCACCAGGGTCACCATGTCCTCCTCGCCCAGACCGCCGGGCTGCGCCGGAACATAGCCGTCCTCGTCCTCGTTGCCCTTGGCGGGCACGTAGTCGACGAGCGGGTCGGCGCCGCGAACGCGCTCGTTGGTGGTGAGCGTCTCGGTTGCGGACATGCCCACATTGAGCTCGTTGAAACCGGCCTCGGCCCAGATGCCGTGGCCCGGGACAACATCGGGGACGCTCGTGTAGCGCATGGGGTTATCGGGCAGTTCAACGGTCAGGTGACTCAGGACGCTCGTATAGACGCGCGGCTGCTCGTCGGGATGCACCACGCGCATACGCTTGGGCTCAAACACCCCGTTGGACGAGTCCTCGTTGCGGGCGACAAGCGTCGACCCGTCGTAGCTCGCATTCTTACCAACCAGAATCGTTGTGCACGGCATGCGCATCCTCCTTGAGTGAAGAAATCAAACGATAACAGTGTATCGCTTCGGCGCAGAAAGGGCGAAACCACGGCCTCGGCAGCCCTTGTGGTCAAAAAATGCCAAATATGAGTACTGTCACCAATTTAGTAACAGCAATTTTGCTACGCATGGGTGTCGGAAGTCTACATCTGTTCAAAAATTAGATGATGTAATTCCTCATAGGTCCAATAAAATAGGCTCTCTATCGATAATAAATATCGTTAGAGAGCCAAATTAGCCTAAAATATATGTGAGTATCTTGGCAACAGTACTCATATTTGGCATTTTTTGTCCACAGGGTATAGAACTAACCCCTCAAACAGCCCAAAACGCCTATTTCGATGCGCGCTCGGCCGCCTCGATCACGTGTTTGGCGAGGATCGCCGTCGTCACAGCGCCCACGCCGCCCGGCACGGGCGTGATGGCGTTAACAACCGGCTCCGCAGCATCAAAATCGACGTCCCCGACCAGCTTGCCAGCGGCCTCGTCCCAATTAATGCCAACATCGATGATCGTCTGGTCCTCGCGAATGGCATCCACGCCAATCGTGTGCGCGCGTCCAACGGCGGCAACCACAATGTCGGCAGCACGGCACTCGGCAGCAAGGTCGCGCGTATGCGTATGGCACGTCGTCACGGTCGCATTGCGCGCCGTAAGCATGGCGGCAACAGGACGCCCGATCACCAGCGAGCGCCCGACCACAGCAACCTTAGCTCCATCCAGCTCAACGCCGTAATGATCCAGCAAAGCAAGCACGGCTTCGGCTGTGCAGGGGGCAAAACCCTCGCCGCGCCCCGAAAGCGTGGTGAGCAGCGAAGCCGGCGTCATGGAGTCAACATCTTTGGCAGGATCGAGTGCCGCGGCAACCGCGTCCTCGTCAAGGCCGGCGGGCAGCGGGCGGAACATCAGGCAGCCATGAACAGACGAATCGGTATTGATGTCCTCGATGGCCGCCAACAGCTCGTCCTGCGAAACATCGGCGGGAAGCAAAACGCGGCGAGCTTCAATGCCGACCTTCTCGCAGCGCTTGAGCGCACCGCGCTCGTAGGATAGGTCGTCCTCGCGTTCACCCACACGCACGATAGCCGACGTCGGAACAACGCCCCGCTCGCGCAGGGCTGCGCAGCGAGCAGCAAGTTCCTCAGTCAACGCGCGGGCGACGGGAGCACCCTTCAGTAGCTCAGCCATGGCTATCCCCTCTTCCTTGCGGCGTCGGCGGCGCGGCGCGCCAGCGCATCGGCGCGCGGCAACCACATGTCGAGCAACTCATCACACGCCGTCTCGAGCTCCTCAGCACGAGCGCGATCCTTCATAGACGTGGTGTTCGCAAAGAGCGTCAAGCTCGCGCCCTGCATAGCAGAACGGCAGAACACGGCGCCGCACGCCACATCGGACAGCAGCTGACGCGAACCCTTGTCGGCCATGTCCTCGAGCAGCGCCAGTGCACGCCCGCAGGCATCCATAATGCGATACGGCGGCATAGCGGCCACATGCAGCGCATCCTGAATCGCGGTCGCTCGAGCCGGATCGTCACGCGGAATACCGTACGCCGCGGACACCTGCCCATAGGCACGAACGTCCTCGGCAACCAACTCGACAAGCTCCTGGGCCAGCTCATCAGCATGGGCAAACGCACGCGTCAGGTCATCCGCACGATCAGCAAGCGCGGGATTGGTCGCACCGTAGCGGGCAACCATTCCGCACAGCGAGGCGCCCAGCGCGCCCACAAAGGCGCTCGCGCTGCCACCGCCGGGAACCGGCTCGCGCGCGGCCAGCGCCTCGGCAAACCCGCGGCAGGTCTTGTCCATCATCTCTTGGCTCATGCACATGCACCTTCAAGTCATATACATCGGTCGGGTGGCAACCGCCGACCGACCGCATCGATCACGTAATGGTGCTAAGTCTAGCCCATAAGCACATGGGCGTCAGCGCACCTGGCCATCGCGGATTTCTATGGCACACGATAGGCGGCAGCGACACAAACATGGGACACATGGCCCACCTTTCGAGACTCCCGGGCAGCACAAGCTGGGGCATATCTATAAGTAAGGAACCCGTTGGGGCACGGCCGGGCAACGGCCACAAGCAATGAACGGAGGCATAAGCCGCACAGCACACAGAGACATCCGCCGCCAGCGCAATCAGTACCCCAACAGCATGCGGCGCCGTGAGGTCATCGGCAGACAAGGAGGACGCCACCATGAAGAAAAAGACCCTATCGATTCTTTCCCTTTGCATCGCCCTCTTTGCCGCATTTGCCCTTGTCGGCTGCGGCGGGAGCGCATCGGGCGGAAGCGGCAGCACCGCCAAGAGCGAGAGCAAGGAAAAGGCCCCCGTCGCCAAGAAGACCGACTTTATCTGGTTTAAGGTCGAGATGCCCGAGGGCGTCGGCGTAAGCGACTCCGCCGGCAAGAATGCCGACAGGGTCCAGCTCACCTTCCCCGAGAACGAGAACACCACAGTCGACCGTTTCATCCCCGTTTGGCAAGAGAAGATGACGGCCGAAGAGTCCTTTGCAGAGCAGGCCGAAAGGCACACTGGAACGTTCCAGTGGGAGGATGGCGACCCCGTCGAGTATAACGGCAGGACGTGGCTCGTCGGAACGTACGAGGACAACAGTGGCATCACAACCCTCCTCTTTACCGACGTTGAGCCGGGAAGCATCTATGTCCTTATCTCGAACTTCGACCTGCACAAGAAAGAAGCCGAGGCGCTCCTCAACTCCATCGAATTCCCCGATGACATGGCAGAGGCAGTTTCCGAGGCGCGCGAAGTCGAGATTTCGAGCATCGAGCTCAAGTAACGGGACACCCGCACGCGCCTACGCGCACCTGCGCACATGCGCCCCATTAAAGCAACGGGCACCCAACCCCGGGGAGGGCCGACAGGCATCGGCCCTCCCCTCTTTTGGACCCGCGCATATTGCCACTTGTCGGCGCAAATCCGGCCCTCAGAATGGGACACATGGCCCACCCTAGCGAGCCGTCCACGCGTACAGTAAAGGCAGGTAATCCATGGGCGGTTACAGATCGAGGAGGACACGACCATGAAAAAGAAGGCCTTTGCGATTCTCACACTCTGCATCAGTCTCCTTGCCGCGGTTGCCCTGGTGGGTTGCGGCGGAAGCGGCGGCGCTACCGGCAGTGGCGGTGGCGGCGGCGCAGAAAAGCCAGCCGTGGATATGAGGACCGACTTCATTTGGTTTAAGGTCGAGGTCCCCGAGGGCGTCGAGATCACCGACGTCGCAGGCGACACGGCCGACAGGGCCCAGTTTAAGTTCACCGAGAGCGAGCACGTCAGCGATCGCTTCATCCCCGTCTTCGACTCTGACAAGAACGCCGACGAGCTGTTCGACTACGAGGCAAAGTGGAATGCCAGCTTTGAGTGGACCGAGAATGACCCCGTCAAGTACAACGGCAAGACTTGGCGCAACGCTTCCTATACACACTCGGGCGGCGTAACGACCGAATACTTCACCGACGTTGACGGCGGCAGTGTGTACGTGCGCATCGACAACGTCGAAGAGCACAAGGACGCCGTCGAGACCATGATGAAGTCTCTGGAATTTGCCGACGACATCGCCGAGGCCAAGACCGAGGCCATGGACGTCAAGCTCGACGATATCGAGATCAAGCGCTAAGCGACTGGCGAGCGCAACGGGAAACACGGTCGCAGTGCAAACAAGCGACGGTACCCCAGCGCTTCGTACCCAGGGAGGGCCGGTAAACCGACCCTCCCTTTCTTATGCCTGTAGCCGACGAACGCGAGGATGCCGGACGCCGGAACCGCCCCAAATGTGGCAACAGTACGAAAACGACAAACACCCCAACACGTCCGCCCACCGATTTATTGCGCCGCGCAGACAATTAAACCAGCATCTTTAAACATCTGGGCAGTATAGTGACCAAAACTATCGCATAACCGCACCCTGCGAATGGAGGAGTCATGGCCGAACATCATGCCATCAGTCGCCGAGCGTTTACGCTGGGCTTAGGTCTTGCGGCACTGTCGCCGCTTGCAAGCC
>URKC01000024.1:0-24973 GCA_900548295.1 uncultured Collinsella sp. | reverse complement strand
GATGTCGATGCCTCGCGCCACGATGTCGGTGGCCACCAGCAGGTCGATCTTGCCGCTCTTGAGCTCGGTCACCAGCGTGGGAACCAGAGACTCGAGCACCATGCCGTTGGCGGCATCGGGGAACTTGCTTGCTGCCGCAGAAGCTTTAGTCGTGTTTTTCTGTGCGCCGATGATGACGCTGGCCTTGTTGATGTCGTCGAGGGTCTTATACTTGTCCGCGTCGGACTCCTTCACCAGAATGACCGGGGGCAGATCAGTGTAGTAGGGATCGGAGAAGTCGCAGGCCAGCGCACGCTCGTCGGTGTACTCGCAGGCGGCGAGAACCATGTCGAAGTCGCCGTTGCTGAGGGAGGTGACGAGGTTGTCGAAGTTCATGGCCTCGATCTGCAGCTCCATGCCCATGGACTCGGCGATGTACTTGGCGACCTCCACATCGATACCGGCGAACTGGGTCATCGCGCTGTCGGAGTAGAACTCGTAGGGGGGATAGTCGGGGCTGGTACCCATGACCAGCACCAGCTTGCCGCTGGTGGAGGTCTCGGGAGCGGCCACGGCATCGGAGGGGACGCTGTCGGGGGTGAAGGTGTCGGTGGAAGCGACCTTCTCCTCGATCTCGTCAACGATTGAATCGACCTGGCGGTTGTTAGTGCCGGTAGCGAGGACAAAGTAGTCGCACACATCGGAAAGCTCAGTCAGGTCGAGCACCTGAACGTCCTCGCCCTTCTTGTCGAAGGCGGCCTGCGCGGCAGCGCGGGCGACATCCTCGGCGGGGACACCGCTCGCGGACAGTGAGGCGGCAGTGCGGTCGGACGTAGCAGCGAAACTCTTGTGCTCCACACCTTCAAGAATCTGCTCGTCGGTCATGGTCTCGTCGGCCATGGAATACCTCTTTCTAGACAGCCCGAGCTAGCGCAGCTGGGCGTAATGGTTATAAATCGTAATAGCCGTGGGATAAAGATAACGCCCGGTTTGGATCACATAGACCAGACCCTGCGCAAAACAGGAGAAGAACAACTCGTCGAGCGAGGAATTCCCCACCATCTTGCGCAGCGCATGGGCATAATCGCCATGGCGGTTGGGTTCGATGGCATCGGCCACAAAGACCACCATATCGAGCGGCGTCATGTCGCAAGCGCCCACGGTGTGACGGTCGACAGCCTGAAAGACCGCCGGCGACAGCTCGGGAAAAAGCTGCGGAAGCTCATAGGCGGCAACCGGACCATGCAAAAGCGGCGTCGCGGCAGACGGAGAGCCGGCAATTTTAATGCCATAATGCAGAGCGCGCGTGACCAGCTCGTCGTCGGAGAGCACCTTGTCCCAGTCATGGATCAGGCCGGCGGCAGCGGCATCAAAGCGGTCGACACCGTACACCTCGGCTAGGTGCAACGCAGTCTCGGCAACCCCGAGCGAATGCACGTAGCGCTTACGCTTATCCTTCATGCGTACATCGAGCAACTCGTGGATACGCGTCAAGAGCGCGCGCTCATCGCCCTCAAATTGGTCCTCTACCAACAACGTTCTCCCCCATCACTCAAAATCTTCTTGGCCCAGATCGGCATACAGCCTGCGTTTGCGAATGTAGCCGAGCACGGACTCGCTCGTAAGATAGCGCACGCTCATGCCACGGGCAACTCGCTTACGAATGTTGGTCGAACTAATCGCCAGCGCCGGAATCTGGATATACCGCACGTCAAACGGCAGCCCCGACTCTTTGATTCGCGCGCGTGCAGTATCGATATCAAAGCCCGGTCGCGTCGCCGCAATAAACGTGGCAAGCTCGGCGATTCGGTCGGCATCATGCCAGGTCACAATATCGATAATCGCGTCAGCGCCCGTAATAAAGTAGAGCTTTACCTGAGGCGGGTAAAAGTCGCGAAGGGCATGAAGCGTATCGGCCGTATAGGTCACGCCCGGACGGTCAATCTCAAACCGGCTTGCCAAAAAGGCCGGGTTCGCCGCGGTTGCGAGGACCGTCATGGCATAACGGTCCTCGGCCGGCGTCACCGGTTTGTCGAGTTTAAAGGCAGGAGAGCCCGCCGGCATAAAAAGCACGGCGTCCAAGTCGAGTGACTCACGCGCCTGCTCGGCGGTCACCAGGTGCCCGTAATGGATGGGGTCAAAGGTGCCACCCATAATGCCGAGCCTAAACTCCTGCCCGTCCTCTATGGGAAGCTCGGGCAGACCGATTCCACCGCGCAGCGACATGGCTTACTCGCCCTCCGAGGTCTCGGCATCGTCCGCGGCATCCGCCGCATCGACAACCTCGACGCCCTCATCCGCAGCATCGGCCACGTCAATGGCCTCAACGGCAACGTCCTCGCCAGCGTCCTCGAGCTCCTCGTACTCCGAGAAGTCCTCAGCGCCCTCAAAGTCAAAGGCACGCTGGCAAATGCGGACCTCGTCGCCCGCACGGCAACCGGCCTTCTCGAGCGCGTCGTCAACACCCATACGTGCAAACTTATGCTGCAGGTAAATGACGGCTTCCTCGTTTTCCCAGTCGGTCTGGATGACCATGCGCTCGATGACACGACCAACCACACGGAAGGCACCGGGCTCCTCCTGGACAATGCGGAACCGCTTCTCGCGCTGCAGACGGCGGCGCTCCCACTCCTCGTCGCGAAGATCGACCGGCTCATCGGAAACCGCCAGCTCGGCGCGAAGCTTAGCCACCTGCTCGCCCACGGCAAGCATCAGCGTATTGAGCCCGGCGCCCGTCACGGCGGACACGGCAAAGAACATATGTCCATCGTCGAGCGCGGCGCGCTTGAGGTCGGCAATCTTGTCGGCCGTGCCCGGCGCATCGCACTTGTTGGCGACAACGATTTGCGGGCGCTCCGAGAGCTCTGCGCCATACTGCTCGAGCTCACGGTTGATGATGCGGTAATCCTCAACCGGGTCGCGATCCTCAAAACCGCCCGTCATGTCGACGACATGCATGATCAGGGCCGTACGCTCAATGTGGCGCAGGAACTGGTGGCCTAGGCCCTTGCCCTCGCTCGCGCCCTCGATCAAACCAGGAACGTCGGCAATGACGTAAGAATACTCACCGGCACGCACCATGCCGAGGTTCGGCACGAGCGTTGTAAACGGATAGTCGGCGATCTTGGGACGGGCGGCACTCATGCGCGCGATAAGCGAGGACTTGCCCACCGAGGGGAAGCCCACGAGTGCGGCATCGGCCATAAGCTTCATCTCAAGCTCAATCCAGTGCTCCTCGGCCGGTTCGCCCAGCTGAGCGAACGCGGGCGCGCGGCGCACCGACGTCACAAAGTGCGTGTTGCCCAGGCCACCGGCACCGCCGGGCGCCACGACAACGCGCTCGCCATCGTGCACCAGGTCAGCAATCTCGAACATCGGGGTCTGCGTCTCGGGGTCGAGCTCGCGCACCACGGTGCCCATGGGAACCTTCAGGATCAGGTCCTCGCCGCTCTTGCCGTTACGACGGGCACCCTGCCCGTGCGTGCCGCGTTCGGCGCGGAAGTGATGCTTAAAGCGGTAATCGATCAGCGAAGACAGCTGAGCATCAGCCTGGATGACGACATTGCCGCCACGACCGCCGTCGCCGCCATCGGGGCCGCCCTTGGGGACAAATGCCTCGCGCCTAAACGACATGCATCCGGCTCCGCCGTCGCCGCCGCACACGTTAATGCGGCTGATATCGGTGAACTGTGACAACAGAATCGCCTCCTACAAAAAGAGGGAGACCCTTGAATCCTAAAACTCAAGTGCCTCCCACATATGTGCTCTATGAAGGGTGAATTACGCGTTCGCGAGCGGGCGTACGCTGACCCTGTGCTTGATACCCTTGTGGAACTCAACGGTACCGTCGACCAGCGCGAACAGCGTATCGTCCTTGCCACGGCCAACGTTCTCACCCGGGTGGATGTGAGTGCCGTGCTGACGGACGAGAATCGTGCCCGTGGTTACCGTCTGGCCGGCATAGCGCTTCGTGCCAAGGCGCTGACCGCGGGAGTCACGGCCATTACGGGAGGAACCGAGTCCTTTTTTGTGTGCCATTGTGTATACCTACTCTTTCGTTACGAGTGTAATCTACTCGGCGACGGGAGCCTCGGCAACAGCCTCGGCCTCTGCCTTGACAGCCTTCTTGGCGCGGGACGTAGCCTGGACCTTCACGATCTTCAGCTTGGTGAGCTGCTGACGGTGACCCTTCAGACGACGATAGCGCTTACGCTTGTGGAACTTGAAGACCAGCTGCTTCTCGCCCTTGAACTGCTCAACGATCTGAGCGGTAACCTTGGCCTTGGCCAGCTTGTCGGGATCGGTGACGATCTTCTTACCATCGTTGAGGAAGATGACCGGCAGGGTGACCTTGTCGCCCTCATTGCCCTCGATCTTCTCGACGGTGATGACATCGTCGGTGGCGACCTTGTACTGCTTGCCGCCCGTGTTAACGATTGCGTACATGTTTACTTGCCCTTCATGCATCAGTTAGTGCAACAGCCGAATATAGTAGCAGGCGAAAATACCCCCGTCAACGAGTATGTGGAGCAAATCCACAAGTTCGCACAGGTATGGGGCTGACGAGTCGGCCCTCGTCGTCCTCGCATGCTTGATTCTGACGCTCGACATCGTAGGAGCAGATGGTCACGAGGTCTTGCATACCGGTGGAAACAATAGGTGCATCCACGCCCGGGGTCAAGCCCTGCAACAAAACATCAGCAGCGGAAAGCAAAATTTCCGGACGCATGGAGCCCTCGTTGTCGGCATGGGTGTCGAGCATGAGCACCAGATGGTCCGGACGCTCCCCAGCCGTGAGCTCATAGCCCACGAGCGTGTGATCCAAATCCAAGCGCTTGCTCTTTTTGCCGCGCGCGTAGTCGATGCCATGGTCGGCGCGCAGCGTGTCGATCGCACGACGCACCTCGTCGGCGGAGGCCGGCGCGTCGGGATTCAGATGCAGGTCGATGCGGTACGACAGACGCGTGAGTTGCGCCGTCAGCGCCGGCGTGCGCACGTCGATATACGCCGCCTCGATGGGCGCCAGATCGGCCGGTGACGCCGCAGCCAGGCGCCCAAACGCCTCGTCGAGCGCCACGAACTCGGTCATAAACAGGTCATACCACTCGCAGGTCGACGACGTACCCACCGGTAGCGCCGAAGAGAAGCCCACGCGCATGTGCGGAGAGAAGCCCTGCGTGACGGCATAGGGAAGTCCCGCACGGCGCACGATGCGCTCAATGGTATGGATTACTTCGAGATGGCCCAGGTACTTAAGGCGATCGCGCTTGCCATAGCGAACACGAAGCCTAAAGAGCGTGGGGTTGTCGGTCAGGCGCTCACTCATGCGCGATCACCCATCAATACATTCTTGACGTGGAGCGTGGGGCAGATTCCGCAGCCGGTGCACGACGTGCGGGTGCAGTCGGGAGTCGTGACACCCTCGAGCGAGCGACGGTACTCGCGCTCGAGGAAGCCACGCGTGCAGCCGGGGCTCACATGCTCCCACGGCAGGCGCCAGTCCAACTCGTAGGGCAGGTGCACGAGCTCATTGAGGTCGATGCCGTTTTTGGCAGCAGCCTCCTTCCAGTTATCGAGCGAGAAATGCTCTACCCAGGCGTCAAAGCGAGAGCCCGAGCGCCAAGCGTCGATGATGACGGGCGTCATGTCACGACCGGCGCGGGACAGCGCGGCCTCGATGAGCGAGGTCTCGGCATCGTGGTAATGAACGCGGACGGCACGGTTGCGAACGCTCGTGATGAGCAGCTTCTGGCGACGCTTGACGTCGTCGTAGTCGAGCTGCGGGCACCACTGGAACGGCGTGGCAGCCTTGGGGATAAAGACCGAAACCGAGATCGACACCGAGATCGAGCCGCGACGAGCCTTGGGCACCACGGAACGACCGAGCTCCAGCACGTGATCGGCCAGATTGGCGATGGCCACGATGTCCTCGTCGCGCTCGCCGGGAAGGCCCATCATAAAGTAGAGCTTCATGCGGTTCCAGCCGGCCTCGAAGGCCGCCTTGGCCGCACGGTCCAGGTCCTCCTCGGTCACGTTCTTGTTGATGATGTCGCGCATGCGCTGGCTGCCGGCCTCGGGCGCGAACGTCAGGCCGCCCTTCTTTTCGCCGGCGACCGACTCGGCCATATCCACGCCAAACGAATCCAAGCGCTGCGACGGAATAGACACGCGAATACCCGTATCTTCCAGGCGACGGTTGAGCCTGTCAAGCACGTCACGAATGCAGGAGTGGTCGGTCGTGGAGAGCGAGGTCAGCGACACCTCGTCATAGCCGGTCTTTTCCAGACCCTGAATCACCGACGAGACGATCTGGTCGGCCGAACGCTCACGCACCGGGCGATACGTCATGCCGGCCTGGCAAAAACGACAGCCGCGAGCGCAGCCGCGCAGAATCTCGATAGACAGGCGGTCGTGAACCAGCTGCGCATAGGGCACGCACGACTGCGACAGCGGATTCGTGGCGCCGAAATCCTCGACGACGCGTTTGTAGACCACGGTCGGCGCATCCTTGCCCTCGCGCGGCACGGTGTAGCCGTGCGGCGAGCAGGGCTCGTCGTGACGAACCTCATAGAGCGACGGCACGTAGTTGCCGGCAATGGATGCAAGCTGCTCAACAATCTGCGCGCGCGGGACTCCTTCGTCGCGCAGGCGGCGATGCAGCTGGCAGGTCTCGAGCAGCGATTCCTCGCCCTCGCCGATGAGGATGGCATCGAAGAAGGCCGCGTACGGCTCGGGGTTGTACACCGAGGGGCCGCCGGCGATGATGATGGGGTCGTCTTCACCTCGGTCGGCCGCTAACAGCGGAATGCCAGCGAGATCGAGTGCCTCAAGGAAGTTCGTCACCGCCATCTCGTGCGGCACATGCAGGCCGACGATATCAAACGAAGCGACCGGCGCTGCACCCTCGAGCGAGAGCAGCGGAATGCCTGCCTCGCGCATAGCGTCACCCATATCGGGCCACGGCACATAGCCACGCTCGCAGGAGATGCTCTCGGCCTGGTTAAGGATGTTGTAGAGGATGGCGATACCCTGGTTGGGCAGACCAACCTCGTACACATCCGGGTAGATCAGGCAGCAGCGGTAGTCGGCATCGGCCTTGGAAAGCGTGCCCCACTCGTGATCGATATAGCGACTCGGCTTTTCGACCTTGGCGAGCAGCGGCTCAATTAAATGAAAACAGTCTTGATACGGAACGCGCAACGGAAAACCCCTAAGCAGCGAGATCGGACGCGTCTTGGTAGGACGCCATAGGACGGGTAGCGCCCGCGACCGTGGTCACCAGATCGCGAACGCGGGAGAACGTGGCAGTGACCACCTCGTTGGCACGGCTGTAGTCGACATCGCGCTCGTAGAGCGAAACGAGCGCACGGCCCATGCCATAGGTGCCCGCGGCAGCAGTGAGCGCCTTGACGGCAAACCCAATATGCGGCGTCTGCTTGACGAGCGCGCGGGTGACCGCGCGGATCACAAGACCGCCGACAAGCACGCCCGCGACCTCGTAGCCGCGCTCAGGCTTAATGCCGCGTCCAAAGACGGCAGCGAGCTCAAAGAGCATGCCCACCTGCGCCAGCGCCATAACGGGATAATCGGCGCCCGGCAAAAACACCAGCGCACCGGTCGCCATATTAGTGAGCGCGCACGAGGTGATGATACGATTGGCCGCCGCGATGCGCATGAAGGCAAAGTTCGCCGCAAAAGCCGTTTCCTTTTCGGTGCGATCGAGAATCCAGCGGGCAAGCGTCTCGAGCAGATACGTCTTATCGGTTGCCGCTACCACGCCGAGCATGGGCGTGGACTCCTCGATAAACGGCACCTCCACAGCTGACTCGGCAAGCACGCACACGGGCGCGCCGGCGATCACGAGCTCCTGCACGGCACTCTCCAAGCGGTCGGAACCGCACGAGAGCACCAGTACCACATCGGTATCGGTCTTTGGAGCAATTCGCTCCTCCCCCAGACGCTCGACGCGCACAATGCCCGAGGTCGTCTGCGGCACAAAGGCGTCACGCACCGTCTCGGCCAGAAAGCGCGAGGCGGACGAATCCAAATAGACCGAGACGCGCACCGGCGTATCGGAATCCTTCTTAACGGACGCGCCCATCTTAAAAGCGCGGGTCAGCTTATCTACGGGAATTTTCATAGCAAACCCCTCCAGCGGTTACGCGGCGCCCGAACGATGCCGCCATATGGATTGTACGATACCCACCGTCAGCAGCTGAATCATCATCGAAGACGAACCGAAGCTAATAAACGGTAGCGGAATACCGGTAATCGGCATCATGCCAATGCACATGCCGATGTTTTCGAAGGTCTGGAACGCCCACATGCCAACGATGCCCACACACGATAGGCGCAAGAACAGCGACTCACACTTAAAGGCGACGCGAATCGTCGAAAAGATCAGCAGCACGTAGAGGCATAGGAGCAAAAAGGAACCGCAAAAGCCAAAGGTCTCGGACAGGAAGGCGAAGACGAAGTCAGTGTGGAACTCGGGCAGAAAGCCGCCGGCCGACTGCGTCGCATGGCCCAAACCCTTACCAAAGAAGCCACCCGAGCCAACGGCGATAAGCGACTGCTGCAGGTTGTAGGCATCGTCCGAATCGGCATTATCGGGGTCGATAAAGACCGTCAGGCGGTTCATCTGATACTGCTTGATGAGCACATCGTGGCCGAGCAACGAATCAAAGACCGAATCGAGCGCCAGGACGAGGGCTACCAGGCCCACGAGCAGGGCCAGGGTCGACAGCACCCATTCGCGGCGCGCACCGCTCATGCAGATGACGATGGCGCCCGAGACCAGCACGACCAGGCCCGAGCCCAGGTCGCCCATGGCGACGACGGCCAAAAACGGGATGGACAGCATGCCGCAGAGCTTGACGTAGTCGCGAACGGTATCGATGCGGCCGTTATACTGCGAGCCAAGCGTGGCAATAAAGAAGATGGTGATGAGCTTGGCAAGCTCGACCGGCTGGAATGTCAAGCCGATACCGGGAATCTTGATCCAGCCCGTCATGCCCAGACCGCCCGTATAGGACAGACCCGGAATCTTGGGCGAGAAGATCACGATCAGGTCGATGACGAGCAACGCCGTCGAGAAATTGGAAATACCGCGCAGGTCGGTACGCCAGACCAGCACCGCCAGCAACGCCCCGATACCAATTCCCAGCAGATGGCGTGAGAACGAAGCATCGGCCTTAAACTGCGAAGCCGACCAAATAATGATGGCACCGTAGGCGACAAGCGCCACTGTAGCCACGAGCACACCGATATGCACCTTTTGACGAAACGTGCCGCGCGAGGCCGAAAGTTGCTTGTTGACGCGGTCCAGGCTGCTGCGAGAGCCGGTCTTGGTTGAACGGAACAGATCCGCCGGAGAAAAATCCATCGCAACCTCCTATCGAACCGAAGAATCGCCCGAGGCCGAAGAGGTATCGGGCTCGTCATAAATCACGCCGAGCACATCGCGCACGACATGCATCGCGGTATCTGAGCCACCGCCGCCCTGCTCCAGGACAGTAGCGATGACATACTTGGGATCATCGGCCGGTGCATAGGCGCAGAACCACGCGTATTCGTCCTCGCCGCTTTTCTCGCCCGTGCCCGACTTGCCGTATACCTGCGGCGTCAGGGTGCCAAAGTGAGCCGCCAGGGACGTCGATGCCGTGTAAATCACGTCGTGCATGCCGTTGCGAACAAGAGCCAAATCCGAATCGCTGTTGATCTTGGCCTCCAGGCGCTTCTTCTTGCCCTTGCCGTTGTACTTATAGGCATCGCCGTCGCCATCGCGCGACACGGCAGACAAAAACACGTGAGGCACGTACTGTTTGCCGCCGTTGGCAAGACCCATATAGGCGCACGCCATCTGCAGGGGCGTCACCAAAATGTCGCCCTGGCCGATGGCAATGTTGGTCATATCGCCGGCATTCCACTTGCGGTCCTCGGCAGAGGCGTCGGTGAAGTACGACTCTTTCCACTCGGCATCGGGAATACGGCCCGCGCCCTCACTCGGCAGATCGATGCCGCAGGTCTTGCCTAGGCCCCAGCGACGAAAGACCTCCTGCAGCCCCTCGGAATGTTGCTCGTCATAAAAGAACGCCTTGCCCATGTCGTAGAAGACGGGGTCGCACGAGTTGGCGATACCCGACTGCAGCGTCATGGTGCCGTGGCCAGACGTCAACCAGCAGCGCTTGCCCCAAGCCTTGCCCAGGCCAGTCCAATAGCCCGTGCAGTTGGTTGTCTGCGTTGAAGTGTAGGTTCCAAACTCAAGACCGGCCAGTGCCGAGAGCGGCTTGATGGTCGAGGCCGACATGTACTGTCCGCTAATGGCGCGGTTGAGCAGCGGGTGCGAACCCTTGTCATCATTGAGCTCGGTCCACACGTCATTTGAGACGCCGCCGATAAAGACGGACGGATCGAACTTGGGCTCGCTCGCCATGCCCAGGATCTCACCATTGTTGGGATCGAGGCACACCACAGCGCCGTTGCCGGCATTGCTGTAGCCGGTGGTCTTGGCAAGCTCGATGGCGCTCGCCAGCGCCGTCTCACAGGCCTGTTGGATCTTAAGGTCGAGCGTGAGCTTAATGTCGGAGCCGGCCTTGGCGGGCACGGCGCCGGCCTGACCGGTCACATTGCCCGAGGCATCGACCTTGACGGTCTGCTCGCCACGAATACCCTGCAGCAGGTTTTCGTAGTAGCTCTCAACACCCGCCTGGCCCACGATATCGCCCGACTGGTACGTAATCTTGCCAGCAGAAGCATCATCATCGCCAGAGGTTTTCTTATTCTGGGCCTCGAGCTGCTCGGAGGTAATGGTGCCGGTATAGCCCAAAATGTGACAGGCCGTCTCGCCGTACGGGTACTGGCGCTCGGTACGCTCGGCAATCTTGACGCCCGGGAACTCGCCTGCGTGCTCCTTGATATAGGCAACCGTGGAACGACGGACGTCCGTCGCAATGGTATGCAGGCTCTGGGCGCCCTCGGAATTGTCCTGAATATTGCGCAGAACCGCCACGTAGGGCATACCGAGCACGTTGGCAAGATGGCGAACCAGAACCTCATCCTCGGCAAGGTCGCGGTAGGCCACGACAGCAAGTGAGGGACGGTTCTGGACAAGTGCCACGCCATTGCGGTCGAGGATGCGGCCGCGCACAGCGGGTGTGGTAACGGTGCGCGTCTGATTGCTATTAGCCTGCTTTTCGTAATAGTCCGACGAGACCATCTGCATGCCCCACAGCTTGACGGCAAGCGCCGCGAACATCGCGCCCACACCCGTGGTGAGGATGGAGAAGCGGCCCTTAAAGGCGGTCGCCGCGGTATTGCCCTCGCCCTCGGTGGCGCGCGGGGCCGTTCCATGCTGCGTATCGTAGGTAAAACGGGAATCGCCGCGACGCATGATGACCAGCGCGACCACGATGGCCACAACCAGCACGATACCGGCGATAATAACCGTCATCTGGGAAGACATCTACGAGCCTCCCCTATTTGAGCTTACGGGTCTTGGGCTTAAAGCGCATGCCCGTCTGGCGTCCGCCACGTGCGGAGAATCCATAACCGGACTGCGGCACGACGCCGGACATCAAAAACGGAATGGCAACCAAACCCGTCAGGATCGAAGACGGCAGCGCATGGCCGAAGATCGCCACGACAAAGCTCGTCTCCAAACCCATAAACAGCAAGATGATGCTGTAGATCACATTAATGACGAGCGCGAAGGCACCCACCGTGATGCCGCGCGCACTCGGGGTACCGCCCGTCTGACCGGCGGCGCTATGCACCAGGGCAAAAGAACCCACGGTCAGCAGGAGCGACATAACGCCCACCGGCACGGCAGCGGAAAGGTCATAGAACAAGCCGCTGCAAAAACCGCACACGACGGCACGGGTCGGGTCGCCCGAGAACACGCTTATGCACACCAGGATAATCATAAAGTTGACGCGACCGCCCGCAATGGAGATCTGCGGTGCCAGGCCTGCCTGCAGCAGCACGCACACGATGGCGGCGATTACAAACGTACGGGAGCTCATCCCCTGCTCGTGTAGATCCATGGACATGCCCCCTACTCGCTCGAGCCGGAATCGGTCGTCTCGGACGATTCGGAGCTCTCGTCCGAGTCCTCGCCCTTAGTCTTGGTCGCCGAATCGCGCGAGGTGCCCTGCGGTGTGCTATTAGCGGTGCTCGCGTCCTCATCCGAGGCCGACTGTTCGTCGGTCAGCGAGGTGATGACCAGCACTTCCTCGTTGTTCTCGGCCGTCGTCTGGGCGCGCACCACAATGGTGTAGTACACGTCGTTTGCGGATTTTTCAACCGACGAGACGGTGCCGAGCGGTAGACCCTTGGGGAACACACCGCCAATGCCCGAGGTCACGATGATGTCGCCAACCTTAACATCGGAGTCGACGCTCACGTACTCAAGACGCAGCGTGCCGTCAGCCTGACCCTGCAGCATACCCTGGGCGCGCGTGTCCTGCACCATGGCGGATACGCCGGAGTTCTCGTCGCCAATCAGGCGCACGGTAGAGGTCTTGGCCGATACCTCGATAATCTGGCCGATAACACCGGCAGAACTCGTCACGGGCATGTTGATGGTAAGCCCGTCGGCAGAGCCCTTGTCGATGGTAACGGTCGAGGTCCAGGCATCGCCCGATGCGCCGACGATACGAGCTGCGGTCGATTTGAGGTTATAGGTCGACTGCAGGCCGACCAGCCCCTCCAGACGCTCGGCGGTCTTTTGAGCCTCGGAGAGCTCGGCAACCTTAGAGGTCAGTTCCTCGTTTTGCTTCTTAAGCTCGTCAAGCGTGTCCTGCGACGCCGTAAGGTTAGAGAACACGTTGCCGATCGCATTGAAGGGAGCCGCCACAGCCGAACCCACAAAGCGCACCGGCGAGGTAATCGTCGTTACGCCCGAACGCACGGCATGAATCGGTCCTGCCTCGCCCTCGCGGATGTAAAACGTGAGCAGCAACACCGAAATCAGGCTGAAAACAATCAACGGGCGCATACCCGTTGATTGTCGCTTGGTATTCAGATTTGTGGAGAAACCCGAAGATCGTGCCAAATGGAATCCACCTTTTGGAAATTAAGCATTGGTCTGGACGAAGCCGCCATCAAACGCATTGGCCTCGAGCACGCGGGCACAGCCGTTAACGACGTTATCGAGCGCCGTGGGGCTGACGTTGACCGAAACGCCGGTCTCATCGCGCAGGCGCACGTCGAGACCGCGCAGCAGCGCGCCGCCACCGGTCAGCAAAATGCCGTAGTACATAAGGTCCGAGGCAAGATCGGGAGGCGTAGCGTCGAGTGCGTCCTTGACGGCCTTGGCCATCTCGTCGAGCGGCTTGTTGAGCGCGCGACGAATCTCCTCGCTCTCGATGCGCACGGTCTTGGGCAGACCGGTAATCACGTCGCGGCCGTTGACCTCGACGTCGAGCTCGTCCTTAAGCGGCACGGCGGAGCCGACCTTGATCTTGATGTCCTCTGCCGTACGCTCGCCGATGGCCAGGTTGTAGGCATCACGAACGTGCGTGAGGATGGCCTGATCGAACTCGTCGCCGGCAATACGGATGGACTGCGAGACGACGATGCCGCCCATAGCGATAACGGCAACCTCGGTGGTACCGCCGCCGATGTCGATGACCATGGAGCCGGTGGGTTCCTCGACGGGCAGGTCGGCGCCGATGGCAGCTGCCATAGGCTCTTCGATCAGATAGGCCTGGCGGGCACCGGCCTGGATCGTGGCCTCAAAGACAGCGCGCTTCTCGACCGACGTGACACCGGAGGGAACGCAGACGACGACACGCGGACGCGGAGTCCACGGATAGCGCTTCTCGGACGCCTTGTCGATAAAGTAGCGAAGCATGGCCTCGGTAACATCGAAGTCGGCGATGACGCCGTCCTTCAGGGGACGAACGGCCACGATGTTGCCGGGCGTACGGCCGAGCATGCGCTTTGCCTCGATACCGACCGCCAAGATGCGCTCGTCGTTCTTGTCGATGGCGACAACAGAGGGCTCGCGAATGACGATGCCCTTGCCGCGCACGGAGACAAGCGTATTGGCGGTGCCGAGGTCGATGGCAAGATCGCCCGCATAGCTACCGAAGAACATATCCATCAAAGAAAACAACGCAACTCCTGATGTGTTGGATGATTGCTGGAAAACTACTAGCTCATCATACTAGCGCAAGCCCGGCGCCTCACTTGCGGTGAAGCGCCGGGCAAAGCTAAATCCCATAAGGTCACTACTGGTTGTCAGCAGCCGAGAAATCCATATCAAGCGAAGAAACGGCCCAGCCGATATGGTTGTCGGAGCGCACGAATTTGACGGTGTACTCCTGCTCGCCGCCCTTGGACAGCGATGCCTTCACCTTGGCGGTCGTCTCGGTCATGGACTGATCCATGCCCTCGACGGACACGGTGGCACCCTGCGGAATCGAGGAGATGATCATCGACTTAGCGTCCTCGGACAGGCTCGAGGCCAGGCAAGACTCGGCCTTTGCGGCGTCACCGTCGCCGGCAGCCTGGAACAGATCGGTAACGACAGACTCCTGAGACGGGAAGCCAAAGCCGCGCGTGTAGGCAAAGCCCAGACCGCCCGCGGCGATCAAAATGAGCAGAAGCAGCACGATGAAGACTTTAAGACCCGTGTGGCGATGGCGACGACGGACCTTGGCCTGCTTACGATCCTGACGGTCCTGCTGGACCATCTCGGACTCGGACAGCGTAAAGAAGCCGGTGTCCGAGGGATCGGGCATAAACTGACCGGTCGCGCCCGTAGGATCGAGCGGATCGACGGCAGGAGCGTCCATCGCGGGCGCCGGAGCCGTGGCCATAGCCGTCTGGGCAGACAGCGCGGCAAGCGAATCGTGCACGCGGGCAAGCTCATCGGCCTGCTCGGAGGTGAGCTGGTAGATGCCATCGGCAGTAGCGGCGTTAAAGGCGTCGAGTGCGTCGGAGGGACGGCCGGCGGCAGAAAGCGCCTGACCCATGCCGGCGTTGAGCGCACGCGTGTCGTCGCGGGGGCCGGCAAGGTCGATAGCCGTGCGGTAGGTCTCCACGGCATCCGCCGGACGGCCGAGCTTAATGAAGCAACGACCGAGCTCGCCGAGTGCGGCGGCAGGAGCCGGATTGGCGCCGTCGATGGCAGCCTGACGGAAGGCAGTACCCGCGTTGGCATAGTCGCCCGACTGGAACAGTGCGTTACCCAGGCCCAGATAGGCCTTAAACGGCGTGGCATAGGAAGCATCCTGCGTAGCAGCAGAGAACGCCTGGGCGGCCGTCGTGTAGTCGCCCACGGCGGCGAGTGCCTTGCCGCGGTTGGTGAGCAGCGCGCCGCGCTTGCCGTAGGTACCGTCGTTGAGGGCGGCGGCATAGGCCTCGGCGGCCTCGGCATACATGCCCAGGTGCATCAAGGCGTTGCCACGAAGGTGATCGGCCTCGCCCATAATCTCATCGGGAGTTTTTGCCGCCCCAAGCATCTGGGCTGCAGCGGAAAAATCACCCGCGCGGTAAGCGGCGCGGCCCTGTTGGATCAGCTGGCTATTCAAGGAAGTCCCCTTTACTCGTGAACGATCTCGACATGGACGATCTCGTCGCCGGCACGCAGCTGCGAAATCACATCGAGACCCTCGACCGTGGTACCAAAGACGGTGTAACCAGAATCGAGGTTATGCTGGGCACCCAGGCAGAAGTAGAACTGCGAACCCGCGGAATCGGGATCCATGGAGCGTGCCATGGCAAGGGCGCCATCGACATGGCTGTTGCGCGGATTGGTGGCAAACTCGCCCTTGATGCAGTAGCCGGGGCCACCGGTACCGGGCATGCCGTCGGGGCCCTCAAGACCGGCAGCGACGTCGGCGCCGGACATGTCGCGGGTATTGGGGTCGCCGCCCTGGATAACAAAACCGGGCACATAGCGATGGAACTTAAGGCCATCATAGAAGCCCATCGTGGAAAGCTCGCAGAAGTTCGCGACATGAATGGGAGCGCCCTCGCCGTCAAACTTGACCTTGATGGTACCCTTCGACGTCTCGATTACAGCGCACTCGTCGCCGGCAAGCTGATACTCGGGCGTGTAGAGCTCTTTCTTAAAACCAAACATGTGGTTCCTTCCTCGTGCGTTTAAAGCATATTTGTACGAATTGTAGCAATAAGCATGCGCTTACATCAATTGCGCACGTAGGTTATGCCGACTATGGCGAACTAATATTAGGAACGCTGCTGCGGCCTCCAGGAGCCCACATTGGCGTCGTACTGATTCAGCGCGCTGTTGCCGCCCTGTGCGATGGGCGCCAGGATCTCGCTTTGGTGGGAACTCATCGACTCGCCATCGGGAATGGCCAGCGAGATATCCCAGCTCTGGCAGAGAACGTCAACGCGCTCATACATCCACTCGGCAAGCTGCTTTAGGTGGGCGATGTCGTCCGCATAGACCGTATCGTCCTGTACTTTCAGGTTGTTGAGCTCATCTTGCGTCTTTTTGATCTGGTCGCGCAGGGCGTAGGCACTCTGCGACAGCTCCTGTCGGGTGGACAGCGGCGTTCGGAGATAGCCGTTGTTGAAGGAATCGATGACCTCGCCGATCTGGTCCTCGTCACCGTAGGACACGATGGTCTGATACAGACCGTCGAGCCTGGTATAGAGCTGATCATCGGTCAGCACGGTTTCTTCCTGGACCACCTCGGCAGAATCGTCCTGCTTGGTATCGTCCTCAGTCGCCTCGCCCTTTTGGCGCGTGGGGAAGGTCGTCTGCGCGGCCTGGCCAAACTGGTCATAGAAACCGGGCATGACACCCATGGGATCGGCCGTCACGAACCAATAGGCACCACCGCACACGACGGCAAGAACCGCGATGACGATAAGCGGCTTGGGAATATGACGCTTGTGCTTGTGATAGGCGTCCTCGTCGGGATGCACCTTGCGCTTGGGTTTTTGAGCATCGTCATGCAGGGAAACGGGCGTGGGAATATCGACCTTGGGGATACCGAAATCCTTATCGAAAGCTGGCAGCACGCAGGTCTCATTGGGGTCGGCGGCGTCCGAAAGCACCGCAGCGGCAGAGGCCGGCGCATGCGGCACCTCGGTATCGATCTGCTCTTGCGTTAGGCGCGGAAAGCCCGCCGTGCGGCCCGCTGCCAGGTCGGATGCGGCCGCGTCCTCGGAGAGGATACCCGGAGCGGGGCGTCCGCATTTGGGGCACGTGCGATCATGCGGAGAAAGACGGGCACCGCAGCCCTCACAGAACACGAACTCGGTGTGCTCCGGACCATCGCCCGGACCCACATAGGCGTTGCAGTAGGGGCAGAACGAGGCGCCGTCCTCGATAGTCTTAAGGCAATGCGGGCAGATCACGGCATCCTCTTTTCGAAGCAATTCAAACAATCGAGGTTAGAGCATAACATCGCCACGGCCCCACAGGAGCAAGGCACCAATTCAACATCGCCAGGGCGCGTAGTTATTTCTTCTTTTTGCTTGGCATCGAGACTTTGATGCCTTGGGCGGACTTGGTCACGCGGGAGCGCTTGACTCCGGTACTCTTCTTTTTCTTGGGCTGGGCCTGGGCCACGCCCTCGAGTGCGCGGGCCTCGGCCTCACGAACGGTGCGAGCTTCGCGGCACTGCGCCATGTCGGCGGCGACGCGCTTGGCAAAACGCTCGGCCGTCGAACCCGTCGAGCTCACCTTGCCGCCACCGCGACCCAAGCGGACGCGCACACCGCGGCCAAAACCAGTTGCGGCATGACGACGACGCGGCTTGAGCGAATCCATCATCGTGGCGAGCTTAAAGAACACCGAGCAGGTGATGACCACGATGACAGCCAAGATAACCATCTGGCCCATCGACAGGTTGGCAATAGACAGCACCTTCGGGAATCCGATAACGCCCGTCAGGATGCCGGCAACTACAAACACAAAGAGCGCCACACGTAAGGGCGTGAGGGGCTGCGAGATACGCCAGATCAGGCTGACACTCGCAGCGCACGACGTAAGTAGGCACATCGTAGACAGCGTGAGCTGGTTAAAGCCGAACACGCGCGCCACAAAGATATCGAGCGCCGCGGCCAAAATGACCGCAAGCGACGCCGGCAGTGCCCGCTTGAGCACGTTCGTCAGGAACGACCCCTTCACGCGAGCATTGTTGGGCTCCAGGCCCAACACAAAGCCCGGCGCGCCAATGCAGAAGAAGTTGATGAGCGTCATCTGAATCGGCTCGAAAGGGTACGGCGGCAGTGCGATGCACAGCGCCGCCAGGCCCATCGAGAACAGCGTCTTGGTCAAGAACAGCGAAGCCGAACGCTGCAGGTTGTTGATGGAGCGACGGCCCTCGGCCACCACAGCAGGCATCGAGGCAAAGTCGTTGTCGACGAGCACGATCTCGGCCACGTTGCGCGCGGCATCGGAGCCGGCCGCCATGGCGACGGAGCAGTCGGCCTCCTTGAGCGCCAGCACGTCGTTGACGCCGTCGCCCGTCATGGCCACGGTGTGCTCGCGGCGCTTGAGTGCCTGCACGAGCTCGCGCTTCTGCTGCGGGGTCACGCGACCAAAAACATGGTAGCGGTCCACTGCGGCATCGAGCTTGGCCGGCGTATCGAGCGTCGTGGCGTCCACATAAGCGTCCGCCCCCGGCACGCCCACCACGCGCGCGATCGACGACACCGTACGCGGGTCGTCGCCACTGATCACGTTAAGGGTCACGCCCTGCTCGTTAAAGTAGCCGATGGTCTCGGCCGCCGAGGTACGAATCTCGTCGCGGATGGTCACAAAGCCCACGGGCTCGGCCTCGCCCACCATATCGCCATCGGGCGTAAAGCCGTCCACGCGCGCCACCACGAGCACGCGGCAGGTATCGGCAAGCTCGGCGACACGGTTCTCGACCTGGGCAAACGCACGATCAGAGAGCACAAACTGCGCCGCACCCATCACATAGGAGCCCTGCGCAAACGAGGCACCACTCCACTTTTTGGAGGACGAGAACGGAATGACCGACAGCGGCTCAGACACCTCGACCGGGCGATCGGCGTAATAGTTGAGCAGCGCCTGGCAGGTCTCGTTGGCATCGGCCGAGGTCGCACGCGCCACGTTAGCCAGCGCAAAATCGAGCACCGTGGTATCGACGGGAACGGCGGCGTCGCTCTCCCCCACACCCATACCCTCGACCGGTAGCGGATAGGTACCCTCGACCTCCATGCGACCCGACGTGATGGTGCCCGTCTTGTCCAGGCACAGCACGTCGACGCGAGCGAGCGTCTCGATGCAGTAGAGCTGCTGCGCCAGCACCTTGCGGCGGGCCAGGCGCACCGTGGCGATGGCGAGCACCGACGAGGTCAGCAGCACCAGGCCTTGCGGGATCATGCCCAGCAGGGCGCCCACCGTGGACAGCAGCGCCGACGAAGGCACATGACCAGCCAACAGCTCGGAGAAGCACCATGAAAGCGCGCTATTGCCCGGGGTTCCCGCGGCATCCCACAGCTCGCTCACGCTCGAGGCAACCAACGCCAAACCGAGCGGGATCATGATGATGCTCGCAAAGCGCACGATGGCGTTAAGCGCGTTCATGATCTCGGAATTGACCTTTTTGACGTACTTGGCCTCGTTATTAATTTTGGCCACGTAGTTGTCGGCGCCGACATGGATCACGCGGGCGCGCAGCAGACCCGAGTCGATAAAGCTGCCGCTCATGAGCTCGGAACCGGGCTGTTTCTTAATAAGATCGCTCTCGCCCGTCAGCAGGCTCTCGTTCACGAGCGCCTCGCCCGAAACCACCACTGCGTCAGCGGGGATCTGGTCGCCGCGCCCCAGGCGGATGATGTCGTCGAGCACGATCTGGTCCAGGTCGAGCTCCACCTCGGAGCCGTCGCGCACCGCGATGGCCTTCTTGGAGGTCAGCAGCGTGAGCTTATCGACCATCTTCTTGGAACGCATGGACTGAATGACGCCAATAGCGGTATTGAGGAACACCACGAACAGGAACGTCAGATTCTTAAACGAACCGGTCAAAATGACCAGGAACGCCAAGATCACGTTGATCAAATTGAACAGCGTGCAGAGGTTCTCGATGATGAGCTCTTTGACCGACTTGGTCTTGAGCTCCATGTTGCGGTTGATCTTACCGGCGGCGATGCGCTCCTCGACCTCGGCGGTCGAGAGTCCGCGCTCGATATCCGTTGCTGCCATACCACGTCCCATCACGTCGCGTCGGTATAAGAAAAACCGCCCGGACCATGCGAGGTTCGGACGGTCTCACGTTCGATGGTGCCCCATGTTGGATTCGAACCAACGGCCTTCTGCTCCGGAGGCAGACGCTCTAATCCCCTGAGCTAATAGGGCCAACGTTTGGCATTATACCCAAGTGCACCACGGGCTATCAAAATAAAAGAAAAAGCTTTGCAATTCCGAGGAAGACGCGGCTCAACGGCCCACTTTAGAAGGCAAAAGCGAGTCAGATAGTATAAACTCTCATGCACCATATGTACACGGCTCGCGATGCGGGCCGTTTTTGCAAGGGCTATCCATCGAGGTGAGAGGCACACCATGATTGCAATTTTAAAAGAGAGCGCCAGCGACGAGGCCGTCAGCCATATCGTCAGCTGGATTGAGAAAAAGGGCCTGAAGACCGATGTCTCGCGCGGCGAGAATGAGACGATCATCGGCCTGGTGGGCGATACGACCAAGATCGACCCGTTCCTGCTCGAGTCCATGGATGTCGTCGAGCGCGTGCAGCGCGTCTCCGAGCCGTTCAAGCGCGCCAACCGCAAGTTCCACCCCGAGGACTCCGTCATCGACTGCGGCCACGGCGTCAAGATCGGCGGCGATCAGTTCCAGGTCATCGCCGGCCCGTGCTCCGTCGAGGGCGAGAACCTCATCCGCATCGCCCGCCGCGTGAAGGCCGCCGGTGCCACGATGCTGCGCGGCGGTGCCTACAAGCCCCGCACTTCCCCGTACGCCTACCAGGGCATGGGCCCCGCCGGTCTGGACCTGCTGTGCGAGGCGTCTGCCGAGCTCGACATGCCGATCGTCACCGAGATCATGGACCCGCGCGACGTGCAGGTCTTCCTGGACAAGAAGATCGACGTCATGCAGATCGGTGCCCGCAACGCCCAGAACTTCCCTCTGCTCAAAGAGGTCGGCAAGACCAAGACCCCGATCCTGCTCAAGCGCGGCATGTCCGGCACGATCGATGAGCTGCTCATGGCCGCCGAGTACATCATGAGCGAGGGCAACGACAACGTCATCCTGTGCGAGCGCGGCATCCGCACCTTCGAGACCCGCACCCGCAACACCTTCGACCTCAACGCCGTGCCGGTGCTGCACCACCTGTCGCACCTGCCCGTCGTCGCCGACCCCAGCCACGCCACCGGCTACACCCGCTACGTTGAGCCCATGGCGCTCGCCGCGACCGCCTGCGGTGCCAACGGCCTGGAGATCGAGGTCCACGACGAGCCCAGCCGCGCATGGTCCGACGGCGCTCAGGCCCTCACCCCCGATCAGTTCGACGACACCATGCGCCGCATCCGCGCCATCCGCGATGTCGTCTGCCAAGAGACCATGGAGTAGGCCATGGGTACGGTGAGAAACGCGCGCGTTAACCAGGGCGGCCCCAAGTGCGCCGGCATCGTCGGCCTTGGCCTCATCGGCGGCAGCTTTGCCCGCGGCTATGCGCAGGCGGGCGTCCGCGTGCTGGCCTGGGATCCCGATGACGATGTCATGACGGCTGCCAGCATGGGCACCGTTGCCGGCGAGCTCAACGACGAGACGCTCGGCGAATGCGACATCATCGTCCTGGCTTGCTACCCCGAAGCCTGCATCGAGTGGCTCGAGGCACACGCCCAGGCACTCGCCGACGCCACCGATACCGAGGCCATCATGGGCCCCGTGGTAATCGACACCGTGGGCGTCAAGGGCATTGTGTGCGAGCGTGCCTTTGAGCTCGCACGAGAGCACGGCTTTTACTTTGTGGGCGCGCACCCCATGGCGGGCACGCAGTACTCGGGCTATGCACACTCCCGCGCCGACCTGTTCCAGGGCGCCCCGCTGGTGCTCGTACCGCCCGCGGTGGACGATGCGCTCAAGCTGGAACTTTTGGGCCAGGTGCGCGAGATGGTGCGCCCCTTGGGCTTTGGCAAGTTCAGCGTGACCAGCGCCGCCGAGCACGACCGTGTCATCGCCTTCACGAGCCAGCTTGCGCACGTGGTATCCAACGCCTACGTCAAAAGGTCCACCACGGCTTTTCGGCCGGTAGCTACCGCGATCTCACCCGCGTGGCGCACCTCAACCCCCAGATGTGGTCCGAGCTCATGATCGACGACGCCAATGCGCTCGCCTTCGAGATCGACCATCTGATCGAATCGCTCGGCGCCTACAGCCGCGCCCTTAAAGACCGCGACCAGCGCTATCTGGAGAATCTCCTTGCCGAGGGCGACCGAATTAAGCGCGCACTCGACGACGAGGCCTCCCACTAGACCACCTATCACGCCAGGTCGAAAGGACCGAAGCTTATGGCGATTACCATCGATATCGACACCGCACGCCCCTACCAGGTGCATGTTGGCACGTTTTTGCTGGAGCAGGCGGGGCCGCTCGTGCGCGCCACCGCCGGCGGCACCCGCGCCGTCATCGTGACGGACACCAACGTGGGCCCGCTCTACCAGATGCCCGTTAAGCAGAGCCTGGAGGCGTCAGGCTACGAGGTGAGCATCTGCACCTTCGAGGCCGGCGAGGCCCATAAGCGCGCCGAGACCTACGTTGCCATTTTGGAGTTTGTGGCCGAGCACGAGCTTTCGCGCTCCGACGTGATCGTGGCACTCGGCGGCGGCGTCGTGGGCGACGTGGCGGGCTTTGTGGCCGCCACCTACATGCGCGGCTGCAAGTTTGTGCAGATCCCCACGAGCCTGCTCGCCATGGTGGATTCGTCGGTGGGCGGCAAGACCGCCATAGACCTGGCTGCCGGCAAGAACCTGGCCGGCGCCTTTTGGCAGCCGAGCGTGGTTATTGCCGACGTGGGGTGCCTGGCCACCCTCACGCCCGAGCAGTTCGCCGACGGCTGCGGCGAGGTCGTCAAGCACGCCGTGATCGCCGACCCGGAGCTTTTCGCCGAGCTGGAGAAGACCCCGCTCACGCTGGAGCTGCTCAACCGCGATGTGGCCCGCGTAGCGCTCATCATCGCCCGCAATATCGACATCAAGCGCGCCGTGGTCGTCGCCGACGAGCGCGAAACCAACCAGCGTAAGCTCCTCAACTTTGGACACAGCGCCGGACACGCCGTCGAGGCCTGCGAGCACTTTGAACTCGGACACGGCAACTGCGTGTCGATCGGCATGGGCATCATCACGCGTGCCGCGGCCCTGCACGGCGTCTGCGATGCCGCACTGCCCGGTCGTATTGAGGAACTCTGCGCCCGTCATGGCCTCACGACCCGCTGTGACCTAGATGCCGATACCGTCTTTGCCGAGGCACTCCACGACAAGAAGCGCGCGGGCGACACCATCGACCTGGTGATTCCGCACGGCATTGGCCGCTGCAGCATCGACCGCACACCGCTTTCCACTTTCCACGAACTCATTGCCGAGGGCCTCGGCCAGAAGGGAGACGCATCCGCATGCTAGCCCGCATCACCCCGTCCCCACTCAAGGGCACCGTTCCCGCCATCGCGTCCAAGTCGATGGCGCATCGCCTCATCATCTGCGCTGCGCTTGCCAACGGCGAGACGCACGTCACCTGCAACACCACCTGCGCCGACATCGAGGCCACGGTGCGCTGCCTTACGGCACTGGGTGCTCGCATCGAGACCGTCGAGGACGGCTTCCAGGTCCACCCCACCATGAAGAGTGTTGAGTTTGGCCTGCTCAAGGCCCTTGCCGGCGGCACGCTTGACTGCGGTGAAAGTGGCTCCACGCTGCGCTTTATGCTGCCTGTCGCCTGCGCGCTGGGTGCGGATGCCACCTTCGTAGGCCAGGGCCGCCTGGGCGCCCGCCCGCTCTCCCCGCTCTCGGACGAGATCATCGCCGCCGGCTGCGACCTACAGGGTCTGGGCGGTTTTCCGCTCAAGACGAGCGGCCGCATGCGCCCGGGCACCTTTGTGCTTCCGGGCAACGTGAGCTCGCAGTATATCTCCGGCCTTCTGCTGGCAGCCCCGCTGCTGGCCCAGCCCTCCTGCGTGCAGGTAACCGGCCTCATTGAGAGCCGTCCCTACATCAACCTGACGATCCAGGCCATGAAGGCCTTTGGCGTCGAGGTCAACGTCGAGCGTATTCCGGCCAAGGACGGCCAGCCCGAGGTCACGAACTTCCGCGTGAGCAGCGGCTCGTACCGCACGCCCGGCAGCGTAGCCGTCGAGGGCGACTGGTCCAACGCCGCCTTTTGGCTGTGCGCCGGTGCCATCGGCACCGACCCAATCACCGTCGAGGGCGTGTCGCTAAGCTCCGCACAGGGCGACCGTAACGTGCTTGCCGCGCTTTCGCGCTTTGGCGCCCGCATCGTGCGCTCCACCAACGCCGCCACCGTGCAGTCCGACAAGCTCGCCGGCTTTGAGATGAGTGCCCACGACATTCCGGACCTGGTGCCCGTCATCTCGGCCGTGGCCTCACTGGCACAGGGCCGCACCTTTATCCGCGATTGCGCCCGTCTGCGCATCAAGGAATCCGACCGCCTGGTCACCACCACCCGCGAGCTCACCGCGCTGGGCGCGCAGGTGCGCATTGCCGGCGATGACCTCATCATCAAGGGTGTCGATGCCTTCACCGGCGGCGAGGTCGATTCGCACAACGACCACCGCATCGCCATGATGGCCGCTATCGCCGCGAGCCGCGCCGCCGGCGAGGTCGTGATCCACGGCGCCGAGGCCGTCAACAAGTCCTATCCCGATTTCTTCGACCACTACCGCCTGCTGGGCGGCAAGGTCACACTCGAGGAGGAATAGCATGTCCTCGACCTTTGGCAACGTCTTGCACGTAAGCATCTTCGGCCAGTCGCACTCCCCCGCCATCGGCTGCTCGCTCGATGGCGTCC
>URKC01000023.1:0-25486 GCA_900548295.1 uncultured Collinsella sp. | reverse complement strand
GTCCAAAAGAAACGAGCCCGCATCCCAACGGGACACGGGCTCGTAAGCAATCACATGGTAGGGGCGGTGGGACTCGAACCCACAATCCTTGCGGCGAGAGATTTTAAGTCTCCTGCGTATGCCAATTCCGCCACGCCCCCGTGAGACTAGAAGTCTAGCACAAGCCGTCCGTTACGCGTTGACGGCCATCGAGTGCTGACCCGACTTTTCCAAGTACTCGGTATACTTTGCCTCGTCGCCCTTGTTTTGGTACTGCAGGGCCAGCAGGTACTCCAGGCGGCAGCGCTTGACCGGGTCGTCGCCGACATCCTCGAGCATGCGCTCCAACTCGGGAATGTCGTTGTGGCGCTTGAGGATCATCGTGTCGTACATCAGCTGACACTCGTGTGCGACTGCCTCGGCCTGACCGCCCTCAAAGCCCTTGATCTCGTGCAGGAGCTCCTTGGACTTTTTGCGGTCCTCCTGGCCAACATAGTAGTTAAAGGCCTTAATCACCAGGTCGACGCGCTGCATCTTGGGGAGGTTGAGTCCCAGCAGCAGGTCGAACATCTCGCTGGCGCGCTCGTGGTCCTCGCGCAGCAGATAGGAGTTCAGACGCAGGTAGTCGCGGTTGTAGCGCGGGTACAGCATGCTGGTGAGTTTGCCGTCGAGCAAACGATCGAACTCGTCCCACTGCTTGGCAGCCATAAGCTGCTGCAGGCGCTTAAACGTGGTGCGTTTTTTGATGCTAAAGAACACCGACACGGCGATGCAGATGATAACGACGGCGGTCCAGAGTGTGCGGGAATCGGGCATATTAGGGTCCTTAGTCGCTCATAAAGCGAGCGGTATGACAACACGTACTGGATGTATTATACGCAGCGCGCAAGCAAACTGGCATAAAAGCTCATCGAGGCCGAGTGCCATCGCTCGCTGCGGTACACTTACCTAAAGTAAACCATGAAGGGAGACATTACCTATGAAGAAAATCGTTTTGGCTTGCGGTGCTGGCGCTGCTACTTCCACGCTCGTTGCCCAGAAGGTCGCCACCCTGCTCGACGCCAACGGTTACGCCGACAAGTATGAGATCGTGCAGTGCGCCATATCCGAGGCCAAGGACGCTTGCGACGAGGGCGCCGACCTGCTGATCGCCACCACCGTTGCCCCCGAGGGCCTCACCTGCCCGTACGTGAGCGGCGTGCCCTTCATGACCGGCATGAACCGCGTTGCCGCCGAGAAGGCCGTTCTTGACGTCATGGCTCAGTAGGCGCTGCCTGCATGAGTGAGCAGAACGCCAATCCGGTAGAGCTCTTTGGTATGCGCGTTGCCCATGTGGGCATTAACGCCGCCGACCCGGCAGACGCCTTGGAGATCGCGGAGCTGTTCTCGACGATGATGGGCCTGCCCGTTATCGAGACCCCGGTTTCGTACTTTAACGATTCGCTGGTCGAGATCATGAAGCAGAACGGTCGTGGCGCCAAGGGCCACATTGGCTTTGCTGTCAACGACATCGATGCGGCCGAGAAGTGGTTTGCCGAGCGCGGGCTCGAGGTCAACGAGGAGTCGCGCGTGCTGCTGCCCGACGGCGGCACCAAGCTCGTGTACTTTAAGCGCGAGTTTGCCGGTTTCGCCGTGCACCTGTGCCGCGAGTAGCGCACAAGCTGCCATAGCTAACGAAAAATGGGGTAAGGCTACGTGGCCTTACCCCATTTTTAATGCCGAGAGGGTGACTGACGGGCTGCCGTAAAACGAAGGTGAATGGTTTCCCATGAAGTGAACGAGTGAAATCGGACCTCTGGAGCATCGACACTTTGGAGGCACCGTTTCCTGCGGTTTCGTAAGGTTTTTCCTGCAGTTTTGGCGTCAAAAAGTGTGGATGCTTCGGGGGTCCAAAATAGGTCGTTCACTTCGCGGAAAAGCATTCACCTTCGATTCGTGAGAGACGCCCCTACCGCGGCAGGCGAATCGTAAAGCGGCTGCCGACGCCCTCGACTGAGGTCACGCCAATGACACCGCCATGGCTGTCGACGATCCACTTGGCAATGGCAAGCCCCAGACCCGAGCCCTGCGCGCCGGCATCGCGTGCGTTGTCGGCGCGGTAGAACCGTTCAAACGCGTGGGCTGCGGATTCCTGGTTCATGCCGATGCCCTCGTCCTCAACACTTATGTCGATCGTGCCCGCGCCCGCATCCGGCGTCACGCCAAACGAGATGGATGTGCCCGCGTCCGAATACTTGGCGGCGTTCTGCACGATCACGCGCAGAGCCTGCTTCACGAGCGCCACGTCAACGGGCGCGTCGCAGCGCGGGTCGCTGGTAAGTGCGGCATCGTACGCCAGTCGATATGTGTGCGCGGCATCGATCATCTGCGATTCCTCGCATACCTCGCCGACCAGTGCGGCCAGGTTAGTATTCGCACGCCGCAGGACCGTGCGCCCGGCATCGCCGCGCGCCAAAAACAGCAGCTGCTCCACGAGCTCCTGCATATGCTCGCTTTCGGCCTTGAGGGACGCGATGGATTCTGCCAGCACGTCCGGGTCGTCTTTGCCCCAGCGGTCGAGCATGTTCACGTAGCCCTGAATCACCGCGATGGGCGTGCGCAGCTCGTGGCTCGCATCGTTGACAAAGCGCATCTGCTGCAGCTTGGCCTCTTGCATCTGGCGCAGTAGGCGGTTGAGTGCAACCTCGATGCTTGCCAGGTCGGCGTCGCCGGTAGTGACGCTCGGCGAGTCGACGCTTGCGCGCTCGATGGCCTGCTCCAGTGTTTCCATCTTGCCGCCGGAGAGCTGCATGCGGCCGAGTTCGTCCACGCGCAGGGCCAGATCGTTGAGCGGCGCCATGGTGCGGCGCACACGGCGGGCACCGCCGAGCATGTTGAGCACGCCGATGACCTGCCAGCCCGCAACGACAAGGTAGAGAGGCCATAGCGTGACGAGGTCCTGTGCGAGGGGGAAGGTCTTGGTGTTACGCGCGAGCTCGACGGTATAGGTGAGCGTGGTCAGGTTCCAGCCGCGCGCGGGCGCCAGCGACATGCCGTGAACGGCGGCGCCGGGGATCCATCCCGCGGTAAACGCGCCATCGGGCAGCGTCTGGTTGTAGCCATAGACGAGGATCGCCGCCGCAACAAGCAGCAGTAACAGATCCAGCCAGACGTAGCTCACCAAGCGGTGCCACATATAGCTCCAGTTGATGGCGCGGGCGATGGAGGTGACGCGCTTAGCCTCGTCGTTACGCGCGGCAGACATAGCCCACCCCGCGCACGGTCTGGATGATGCGGGCGCTGCCGGCGTCTTCGATCTTGGCACGCAGGTGCGCGATGTGCACGTCGACGTTGTTGGTGTCGCCCACGTATTCGTAGCCAAGCGCCTCGTGCGCGATGCGCTCGCGCGTGAGCACGGTCTCGGCATGCGCCATAAGCAGGGCGAGGACATCGAACTCGCGGGCCGTGAGCGCGATGGGCGAGTCGCCGACCGTGACTTCGCGGCGGTCGGGGTCGAGCGCGACCGAACCCACGGTGAGCGTGGCGGGGGAGGGCAAGGCGGAAGCTTGGGCCGAGTCGCTGACCGGGGGTATCGCAGCGGCGTCTCCGCCCGCACCGGCCGCCATGCCCGTCCCGGCGCCGGCGCCGCCAACGCCCGAAGCCGCCCGCACGGCCTCCGAGCGCTTCAACGCCACGCGGATCCGTGCGAACAGTTCCTCAATCGCAAACGGCTTGGTCAAGTAATCATCGGCACCGGCATCGAGCCCGGCAACCTTATCCATCACGGCATCGCGCGCGGTGACCATGATCACCGGCACGTCCTTGTGCTTGCGGACACGCCGCAGGACTTCCATGCCGTTGAGCTGCGGCAACAGCACATCGAGCAGAATCAGATCGTAGTTGCGCTCCAGCGCCAGGTCCACGGCGGTGCGGCCGTCGGCGGCGTGCTCCACCTGGTAGCCCTCGTGCTCCAGCTCGAGCGTCACAAAGCGGGCGATTTTCTCCTCGTCCTCTACGATCAGGATCCGTGCCATGCGTGCCCCCGTCTGCGATTACTTGTCGTCGTTGAGATTTTGCTTGATGTCGTCCGCGGCGTTGGCAGCGCTGTCCATAAGGTTGTTGATGCTGCCAGGCACGTCGCCGTCGCTGTCGATGCGGTAGCGCATGCCAAAGAACAGGCCAATCAGCATCAGCCATATCGTGGCGCCCCAGGCAAACAGCGCGACGATGGGAATCAGGATGGGGATGTTGAGGATGATCGCATCGCGGCGCGTGGCGATAAACTTGGTGTCCAGGCTCAGGCGGAAGAGCTTTTTGAGGTACTCCCACACGCTGTCCATCTTCTTGGAAAAGTCGGTTTTTTCGCTCGACTTTTCGTAGGCTGCCTGCGCGGCGACCATCTCGGCCGAGGGCTCATCGGCCGGCGCGGACTCGGTGGCGGCGTGCGCCGACGTGGTCTGCGTCTTGCCCTGCGACTCGAGCCAAATGATGGCATCCAGGACGTTGCCGTCGGCGGCGTCGAGCGCGGCCTTGGCGTCGGTGTAACTCACGTTGCACTTGGTGCGGATGGTTTCAACTTTTTCGAGGTCGTCCATGACCTGTCCTTTCGTTCGATGGGCGCGACGCCAGGCGATCTGCCCGGGCGTGAGCGTTGCGTTCGGCGGCCTGCGTTGCGCGGTGCCGCCCCGCCCTTGGTCGAACTCTATAGTGCAGGTTATAGATTAAGCGATTCTTGAGCCAAGATTAATGTTGGATGAGTTTTTGGGTGGCAGTGGGAAAAGTATTAGACCTCGATAGCGGGAGATGGTGGGCCGGTATCAAGCCGGCGTCAGAAATGGGATAAGCAAGGCGTATGGATCGCACGGATCAAAAACACGTTGCAAAAGTATGAAAATATCCTACAATTGCAACATGAAGTACTTTAGCAACATAACGGCGATAAGCGAGCTTTCCGAGAGTGAGGGCGTGTTTACCACAGCCCAGGCGGCTCGCATGGACATTTCTCGAGATGCGCTGGCGCACTCATGCCGCGTGGGGCGTCTTGAGCGGATATGCCACGGCGCCTACCGGATGTCGGGCGCGCAGCGCCGAGGCACCGATGAGCTCAACGCTCTTTGGAAGCTCACCAATCCCTCCCTTTGTGCGTGGGAGAGAAAGCGCCAGTGGGATGGCATCGCTGTGAGCGGTACGACGGCGGCGAACCTTCAGCAAATCGGCGATTTCTTTCTGTCCCCCTACAGGATGACCGCGCCCATGCGCATCAATACGAGAAACGAATCCCTTTCTTTTGTAAAGCGCGAGATTGCGGAGCAGGATATCGTCTGGCTCGACGGCCTGCCGGTAACCAAACCCGAGCGCACGCTTGTCGATCTTTGCCTCGATTGCGAGGACCCCTCATTAATTATCGATGCCTATAACGACGCGCTTGGGCAAGGGCTCGATATGCAGTGGCTGAAAGATCTTGTAGAAGAGAACTCTAAAACCGCCAAACGACGCGAACTAATGAGGCCTTTGCTGATAGCTCTAGGTTGTGACTGAATACGCAGGCCTGATGTTGGCTAGTTGCAAGTTGGGGCAATTGTTTGTCCGTGCGGCACGTTAATCTAAGTTACCGTTGAAAGGCGTTGCAACAAAGTGTTGCAACTGCCATGCATCGCGTTTAATCTTGATAACGCTGTGTCAATTAGCGGACAGTTCGTCCGTAGTTTGTTCCGATTGGATAGCATGAAAGACGTTAGGGAAGAGATAACTGCCAAACGCAAGGAGCTCGCGCTGACTCAGAAGGAGTTCGCCGCCGCTCTTGGCATGGGACCTAATGGTGATAGAACCGTCCGGCGTTGGGAGACTGGCGAGACCAGTCCATCTGCTACGGAGCTCACGTTTATACGCTCCCTAGGTTATCAGGCGCCTTTTGCGCAGGGTGATCGGGAGGACGCTCCTTTCACTTACATTGACCTATTTGCTGGTATCGGTGGCATTCGCTTGCCGTTCCAAGAACTTGGTGGCAAGTGCGTTTTTTCTTGCGAGTGGGATAAATATGCACAGAAGACGTACCGCATGAATTATGGTGATCAGCCAGCTGGGGACATTCATGACGTTCGTTCGGACGACATTCCAAAATTTAACGTTTTATTGGCGGGATTTCCGTGCCAGCCATTCTCGCTCGCGGGCGTTTCAAAGAAAAAATCGATGGGACGTGCTACTGGCTTTGAAGACAAGACGCAGGGGACATTATTTTTCGAAGTAGCTCGTATTATTCGCGACAAAAAACCTGATGCTTTCCTGCTGGAAAACGTTAAAAATCTAACGAGTCACGATCGCGGCAAGACCTTCAGGATTATTATGCAGACCCTTAAGGACGAGCTTGGTTACGATGTGCACTACAAGGTTCTTGATAGCAAGAATTGGACTTGCCAGCATCGTGAGCGCATTTACATTGTTGGCTTTAAGAAAAAAACTAATTTTGATTGGGACCAACTAGAGCTTGGGGGCGGTGGGCACACCGTCGGGGAGATTCTTGAAGATGCTCCTGATGATCGATACGTTCTTTCCGACAAACTGTGGGCTTATTTGCGTGCATATAAGGAAAAGCATCAGGCGGCAGGCAATGGCTTTGGCTATAGCACGGTTGGCCCCAATGACACGACAAGGACGCTTTCAGCACGCTATCACAAGGACGGAAGTGAGATTCTTGTTTCACGTGGCGAGGGGAAGAACCCTCGCAAGCTGACTCCGCGTGAATGTGCCCGACTTCAAGGGTTCCCCGATCAATTCATTATTCCGGTTTCGGATACGCAGGCATATCATCAATTTGGTAATTCTGTCACCGTACCGGCTGTGCGAGCAGTGGCCAAGCTGATGATGGGAGCGTATTTCGATGGACTACGGAGTTCTGAGTAGCTATTTTGACGGCGCGGTTGCGAAGAAACTCGTTGCTGTTGATATTGATAGAAAACGCAGCAACCAGCATGAATTCAACGGAACTGCGGAGCTCCGTTCCCTGTTTGGCGACGATGATATAAGAAATATACCGACGACCTTCGTATTTCTTTGCGACGATGCAGACCCTTTGTTTGATCACGGGTTTACGACTTGGTACGACGCGCGCAGGAAGCATCCGACTAGGACAGAATACAGGCTCTATTACAACGATAGCGAAGCGATACGAGCCTCGAGAATCGGTGACCTGATGGTCATTGCACCTTCAGACGAGCATGGTCTTCTGATTGTATTTGCTAGACAAGGATCAAATGCCGAGTGCCAATTAAGATGGCTTTTCGGTTTGAACGAAGTTGACGACAGTGGTTTTTCGCGGTCAACCGCAGATGACAGGCGAATAGACTCAATCGCCGCATCCATTCTTGAAGCGATTGGCATCGAAGTTTCGCTTCCCACGTCAGCTGTTACGTATTTGGATGAAATGGTCGAAAAGTTCGGTGATTCTTTTCCCAAAGGGATTGAATTCACGAGGTATTCCATCTCGACTTTGGGTGTGCTTGATTGGAGGAGCAACCCCGACAAGTGCCTTCTTGACTGCTATGAGCGAGAAGAGATTCTCTTTAAGGTATTCGAGAGACATTTGCTTGAGCGCGATTTGGCTCCCTATCTAAGAGGCGATCTCGATGTTGATGGAGTGTTACGGACCACGATGTCAGCTTTCCAGCGGAGGAAATCGCGCGCGGGAACTGCTTTCGAGCATCAACTTGAGTACCTGTTTAAGGGATGGGGCATAAGTTATTCCGCTCAGCCGTATACTGAGGGCAAATCAAAGCCAGATTTCATTATGCCGTCGATTGAGGCTTATAGAAATCCTTTGTATCCTGTCGAGAAGCTGACCATGCTTGGCGCAAAAACGACCGTTAAAGAGCGCTGGCGCCAAGTGTTGGAAGAAGCGGATAGAATTGAAAATAAGCATTTGATTACACTTGATGTGGCGGTGAGCACTGAGTACACGGACTCGATGCGCAGGCATAGTCTCCAACTGGTTGTGCCTCGTCCTGTATTTGGTTCATATACGGCTGAACAGCAAAGCTGGCTGATGGACGTAGGGGAGTTTTGCCAACTACTGGTCGATAAAGAACGACAATAGTTCATTTCTATACCGGAGTTTTACATAGCCAGCTTAATAATAAGCGCGCAAGTGCGTCGGGCATAAATGACGTCCTTGCGCGCCGATGCTTTGCCTAAGTATCCGCTAGCCCATAAGAACTGCGAGCTTCATCGAGTTTTCAACGGCGGTGTAGCTCATAGCGCCCTTGCCGACCTTTTGCGGATCGTAGTCAGATTGCTGAATGACACCGCTGTATTGAGCGACGACATTTTCAAATGCCGGGCTATCGAGGAACTTGTGAGGATCAGTTTTCCAATACACCTTCCCCTGATCATCTGCTTCCATCAATGCGCGGAGGCCACAGACTAGGGGGTAGATAAAGCCATCAGGAACAGGATTGTCCGTTGTCTTTTCAAAGAAGGGAGTTTTGTATTCATTGCGACTATTCTTAAGGCTCTTAACGGCGCCGATTTTTCCGTAGCTTCCTGTTTTGTTGTAGTGCTTGGGGAAACGCGAATAGATTTCATCGTATAGACCGGGAAGGTCCGTAGCCACTTTGAGTGCGCTGAGAACTTGCGGATTCTTGAGTTCGCGGCGCGCTGAACCAGCAGCTTTGCTTACTCGGTCATCCCTCATAAGCTGCAAGAACTTTTCCTGGCACTTCTCCTTGCCGCTATAGACTAGGGGAAGTTGTGGCGCTTCGATGTCGCCAGAGGTGACGTTACTCGAGATGAGCGATAACGGGATCCAAGAGAGTGCGACAAGCTTTCTGGATTCAATGGGGTTGCCGTCGTTGGTTTTCCAGCTGATTTTGGCTGCAAATTCAGGATATTTTTCGGCATAAAGAGCCTTAAAGGAATCGAAAAGACCTTCCTGATTGCCCTTGGTGCCTTGTGTGAGTTGAGCGTTATTGTTGCGAGCGTCGCAGATTTCCAAAAGTGAGGTGCGGAAGTTCTCAACGCAGAGCGCATCGTTTGGGTCGGTTGGAACGAGCAATTCGACAGGAATCGAGAAGTCTAGAGTGCTTATGCCTTTCTCTTTGAGGGCTGCTTTTTCTTCACGGAGAAGTGACAGGTACTCTTCAATATCGGTTCGACGGTTCATCCATGTTTGCTTGAATGAATCCCAGATTGTGACTTCGTTCTTTTTGGGAGGTCGATTGCCAAGCGCATGTTCGGCTTCGCTGAGAATGTAGCTGCCGATTGCGAGTGTGTTGTGGCCGCCGTCAAGAATTCCCTCAACTTCGTCGTGAGAAGCAAAGCTTAGACGATAACGCCCGCGATCAAGGGACTCGTAGCTCGAGGACGCGAGCAGAATTCCCTTTGATTTAAAAGGAAAGAGCTTTTGCGTGGGAGAAAGCTCATCAGCGCGAATGGATGCCTGAATAGCATCGGTCACTGAGCCCAAACGGGAATTGCGGGGGTTGGCATCGAGATCGAGAGTGTCGATAATTTTGATAATGGATTTGGGGGACATCAGCCCGACGATCTTTTTAATGTCTCCAACTTTTTGCTCGTAGCTGTCGGTAAAGCGAACAATAATGTCGGTGCTCATAGCGAAACCCTTTCGTCTAAAGTAGTCAAAACAACAGGCCTGCGCTCTTGGAGTGCCGGAGATTGAAAGGGAGCATCGCTAACAAAAAAGCTGGTCTCCCAGCTCTAGACGAAAGCCATAACGGTGATCGGGCGTTATGGTGTTGTGCCTAGAGACATCCGTCTCATCTTCCAGCCCCTATCCAGGAAGCTTGATCGAAGGATCTCGCTGACCGAGGAAGAGATCAAGATCTGTGGGCATATAAATCGGGTCCCTTCTACGTGAACGGTAGGTAAGCGGTGGTGATCGGTATTTTGTGTCCGCACGATATGTGACACTTACCCTGCCACCATGCTCCGCCGCGGCGGCATGCATCTGAACAACGACCCTCTAAGGAGTTCGATATCGATGAGTGACAACGCAAAGCATCTCGCAAAGAAGTGCGTTAAGGACGCAGGGCCGTGTCTTGTGCTGTGCGCGGCCGGCGTAGCGGTCGCGCTGCTGGCTGTTCTGGGGCCATTTGACGTGCTCCGAAGTGCCAGTTCTCTGCATGTTTGCATGGCCCTTGCCGGTGCCATGATGACCAGCGGCGTGCTCGATCTGGTTTTTTGGGTGCTTGACCCGTTTGGATGGAAGAGCGAGGGGTAGGTCCTAAAGGATGGAAGGGCTGGAACGGTTGGCTTAGTGATCGTGCAGAATGTGGGCTAGCGACTTACAGGGAAGTGGTGATCCGATGACGGTCTATGTGACGGGCGATATTCACGGCGGCCTCGACATGCAAAAGCTGCGCGATTGGGATCTTGGGGAAAGCCTGACGAGCGACGACTATCTCATCATTGCCGGCGACTTTGGCTTTCCGTGGGATTTCTCTGCCGAGGAGTGCGCCGACATCGCTTGGCTGGAGTCGCGCCCCTATACCGTGCTGTTCGTCGACGGCAACCACGAACGTTTCGACCACTGGGCGGAGCGACCCATGGAGTTGTGGCACGGCGGACTGACACAGCGCCTGTCGGACACCTCGCCCATACGGCGCCTGACGCGCGGCGAGGTTTTTGAACTCGACGGCTCAACGGTCTTTACCATGGGCGGCGCCACGAGCGTGGACAAGGAATACCGCATTCCGTATTCCAGCTGGTGGCCGCAGGAGTTGCCGGACGAGCGCAACTTTGAGGAGGCACGGACGAAGCTCGACAGCGTGGGCTGGAAGGTCGACTACGTGGTCACCCACACCTGCTCTACGCGTATGCTTTCGCCCACGCTCTATCCGGCGCCCGGCTGGAATTGCCCCGCCGTCGATCGACTTACGGCATTTTTTGACGAGTTGGAAGACCGCTTGGACTACAAGCGCTGGTACTACGGGCATTTTCATCGGGATGCCAACCCGACCGAGCGCCATACCGTGCTCTACGACTGCATCGTTCGCCTGGGCGACGAACTCCAGCCTTGGGATGTTGCGTAGGGGTGGGGCGTATTTGGCTACTCGGCCGTTACAGTGATGTTCTCCCTGTGCTTGCGGATAACATCCCAGCTAAAGTGCTCGACCAGCCGCTCGGCAGAGCGCGGCGTGGTGTCCGGCGCGATGCCCGTTTGCCCGGCGAGCCAGCCCAGCAGCGTTTCGGGCGTGCCGAAGCGGGCGCGGAGTTCGCCCAGGTCCAGATCGCGGTCTCGTTTGGAAAGGCGGCGGCCGTCCGGTGCCATGAGCAGCGGAATATGTGCGTAGTGCGGCGTGGGCAGTCCCAACAGGTGCTGCAGATAGATCTGGCGCGGCGTGGACCCCAGCAGGTCGCATCCGCGCACGACCTCGGTGACGCCCATGGCAGCGTCGTCGACCACCACGGCTAGCTGATAGGCAAACACGCCGTCGCTGCGGCGCACCAAAAAGTCGCCGCACTCGGTGGCGAGTGCCTCGCATTGGGCGCCGTACGTGCGATCCACAAATTCGATCACGTCGTCTGCGAGGTCGTCGACGGTGGGCACGCGCAGACGTGTGGCCGGGGCGCGCAGGGCGCTGCGGCGGGCCACCTCCTCGGCCGAAAGACTTCGGCAGGCGCCACGGTAGATGGGCGTGCCGTCGCTCGCGTGCGGTGCGCTCGCGGCGTGGAGCTCGGCGCGTGTGCAAAAGCAGGGATAGGTGAGGCCGGCGTCTTTCAGCCGGCGCAAGGCGCTCTCGTACAGGTCTAGGCGGTCGTGCTGGTAGTAGGGGCCTTCGTCCCACTCCAGCCCCAGCCAGGCCAGGTCGTCAATCAATTGGGCGGCAAGTTCCGGGCGCTTGCAGCGATCGTCCAGGTCCTCAATGCGTAACACGATGCTGCCGCCCTGGCTGCGGGCCGAAAGCCATGCGCACAGGCAGCTGAACACGTTGCCCAGGTGCATACGGCCCGAGGGCGACGGGGCGAAGCGCCCCACGACGGGCGCGGGAGCGGCCGGCGTCGTTGGCGCGTCGGCGGCGGTTGTTGCTATGTTGCGTGCGTTGATGTCCATGCGGACGAGTATAGCGCGGGGCGCGGTGGGGGAGACGCTGCCGTGGCCTGCAAGTTGCTGAGGCCACACGTTGCGCGTGCCGGACCACCGGCTCGGCGCCTTAATCGTCGTCAATCAATCTAGCCCTCAAACGACAGAAACCCCGGCAGCTCTTCGCAACTGCCGGGGTTTCCGCGGAAAAGGGGGACATGATCCTCAAGCGGACGGCAAAGGGGCAAACCGTTTTCGCTCAACTGCTTTATGCCCCTCAACTGGCGGCTCAATCAGCGCATGCCGCACCCACACAAAGCCGCTACACCTGTGATGGAGCTATGAAGTGGTATCTATTGCCGGAGCGGGCTATGCCAAGGAGTGTTCCAGATTACCGGCAGATAAGGAACGTCACCAGGTGCCGGCGGCGGGCGTGACTTTTGTCCCGTTTTGACGCTCCGCTGACCTAGATGTTCGTCACATGAACCCGCAAACGTGGGACAATGACGCTACTGGTACCACAGACAAAGGATGTGCCTATGAACGCCCCCGTTGCCCAGCCCTGTCGGCAGCGCCGCCGGTTTGCGCGGTTCGCTTCCGTCTGCGCACTCGTCGCGCTTGCGTTGTTGCTGCTGCCTGCCGTCGCGCACGCCGACGGCTACTCCATGAGCCAAACCTATATCGGTGCCACGGTTGAGGCCGATGGCTCGCTGACCGTTGTCGAGGGACGCCAGTTCGATTTCGACGATGACATTAACGGCGTGTATTGGGATATCAATACAGGCTCTAACCAGCAAGGCGGCTCGGTGGTCGTCAATGTGCTGAGTGTCGAGGAAGACGACGCTGCGTTTAACAAGGTTGACAGCGCAAACAAAGGCGACGACGGCGTTTACACGGTGGAACAGTCCGACGACGGCGTAAAGATTAAGGTGTTCAGCCCCCACGAGAGCGGCGACAGCGCAATCTACTACGTGAGTTATTCCATGACCGGTGCGGTTATGAACTGGGCCGATACCGCCGAGCTTTACTGGAAATTTGTGGGTGACGGCTGGTCGGCGGATTCCGATGACGTCGAGATGGAAGTGTATTTCGCAAATGCCGCTGCCGGGACGGCTGCCGTCAAGGGCGATAACTTCCGCGCATGGGGCCACGGTCCGCTGACGGGCGACGTGTCGCTCGATGAGGACGAGCCCATGGTCACCTATACCATTCCCTGCGTGCATCAGGGCGAATTCGCCGAGGCACGCATCGCCTTCCCCAGCGACTGGGTGCCGCAGCTTGCCGCCTCGGGCGAAGAGCGCATGTCAACGATCCTGAGCGAAGAGAAAGAATGGGCCGACGAAGCTAACGCCCGCCGTGAGCACGCGCGTGCGGTTGCCGGTGCGATCGCCGTGGCGTGTGTTGTCGTGGCGGTTGCCTATACCGGTGTGATCGTGATGCTCAAGCTGCGCAGGCCCAAGCCCAAGCCGCTCTTCCAGGACGAGTACTTCCGCGATGTGCCCTCCGCCGACCATCCCGCGGTGCTTGCAGCTCTTATGAGCTGGAACGGCGTGCCCGATCAGGCATATATCGCCACACTGATGAAGCTGACCGACGACCGCGTGATCAAGCTAGAAGAAGCGACCGAGACCAAGAAGAAGGGTCTGCTCCGTCGCGAAAAAGAGGAGCAGACGTATCGCATCACAGTGACCGACGAGGCCTGGAAGGCCGCCAAGAAGGACGGCATCGATCGCGACGTGCTCAAGGTCTTCTTCGCTGGCGTTAAGCCCGATAAAGACGGCGTCCGTTCGCGCACGTTTAGCGAGCTGGAGGAGTATGCCAGCGAGCGTACTGAATCTGTTGGCGACAAGCTCGAGGACTATCAGAGCACGGTTAAGGGCAAGCTGGAGGAGCGCGAGTTTATCGCATCGGATGGCACTATCGTGATGGTGGCCGGCCTGGTTCTCGGCATCATCATTGTCTTTGGCATTTTGGGCTCTCTGTTCTATACCGACTTTGCGGACGCCAGCGTCGGTGCCGCTGTGATTTCGATCCCCGTCACGATCGTGGGCTTTGTCCTGAGCTGCACCTTCCGCCGTTACACGCCGGAGGGCGCCGAGGTGGCGGCTCGCTGCAAGGCGCTCAAGCATTGGCTCGAGGATTTCACACGCCTAAAGGAAGCCGTCCCGGGCGATCTGGTGCTGTGGAACAAGCTGCTGGTGATGGGCGTTGCCCTAGGCGTTTCGAAAGAAGTGCTGCGACAGCTGGCCGAGGCCGTGCCTGCGGACCTGCGCAACAGCGACGATTTCTACGACAACTACCCCTGCTACTGGTGGTATTACCATCACTACGGCAACGAGTCTCCGCTCGTTTCGTTCAACGATGTGTATCACGAGACCATCCGCGAGTTGGCTTCGAGCTCCGATAGCTCGAGTGGCGGCGGTGGTGGCGGCTTCTCGGGCGGCGGAGGCGGCGGCGTCGGCGGAGGCGGCGGCGGAACGTTCTAGCGAGCGCTTGCTTTGGGGTGGATCTTTCTGGGCGGTTGCCAGGGAAGATTCATCCCATTTTTGTGCATCGAAACGGGTCAAACTTTCCGCTGAGGACCTTCGCGCAAGGGGCAGTGGACAAAAAATGCCAAATATGAGTACTGTTGCTGCGTTGGTCACATATGTTTGCACATAATAATGGGCTCCTAATGAGAGTACTTCTCGTTAGGAGCCCATTTTATTGAACATTTGGGGAGTTACGTCAGCTCGTGCAGCTGGTCGTCATGCCTATAAGCATCAAAAATGCCCCGAATCGCTGCTACTAAAAAGGTAACAGTACTCATATTTGATGTATTTTGACCACGGCTATCTACAAACCCCCTAGGCCACTCATTGGGGACAGACTTAAATGACTAGTTGTTGGGGATCAGTCATTGGGGACGTTCTTAAATGACTAGGTGTGGCTGCTTGGGCTAGGCTGTTAGGTCGAGTTCGTAGAGAAAGCTTTCGCGCGGCATGTCGTGACGACGCTCTTCGCGGTTGGCGCGGTGCGTGGCCGTGCGCTTAAAGCCGTGCAACTCGTAGAACTTCCACGAGCAGTTGGAGTCGGTGTACAGGTACGCCCTTGTCGCCCCGCGCGAGGACAGGTACGAGACCGCGGCATCGAGCAACACTGAGCCTACACCCAGGCCGTGGACATCGGGATCGACGGCGAGCAGCGTGACTTCGTTGTCGTGCGGCAACGGGCTGCTCTCGAGCAGGCGGTTGTTGGTTCGGATGGTTGCGCGCACAAACGAGAGATACTCGGCGCAGACATCGGGCTCCAGCTCGCGCATCTGCGAAAGCAGCGCGCGTTCGGTATCCATCCAATGTTCCTTAACGGTGGCGCCGGAGCTCTGTCCCGCACGCGCGAGCGAAATGCCACGCGCCTGACCGTCGATTACGGCAACCTGCGAAAACGTCGATGACGAAAGGCAATAGGCGAGGTCGCACGCGGCCTCAAGGCGGTTGTACTCATCGTTATCCGAATTGTTATGCCAAAGCTGCTGCAGAATCAGCGCGATGGCGTCGAAGTCTTCGGTATCAAACGGTCGGTAGAGAACCCGCGAGACCATGGTGCCTCTTTCTTTTGCGGATGCATATCGAGCACAGTTCTACCACGCTATTGGCATCTAATTATGGTGCCCCTGTGTTCCATGAACTCACCGTGCCCATCCCCTCCGCGCGCAAACTTTTTCTGCACATGCGCCCGTTGCGGGGTGCATCGATGCGCTCGATGCGCTACATTAAATCAGTATTTTCAATGCCGCTGCGCGAGCGCTGCAGATCGACGTATCACCGACTCACAGAGCACGGCGGCGTACCAGACAGGAGGACTGCATGGGATCTGATGTGAAGATCGCACGCGCGTTGATCTCGGTTACCGATAAGACGGGCGTCGTCGATTTCGCACGGACGCTGGTTGACGACTTTGGCGTCGAGATCATCTCTACGGGCGGCACGGCTCGTGCCATCGAGGACGCGGGCGTTCCCGTAACCCCCATCGAGGAGTTTACGGGCTATCCCGAGATGATGGACGGCCGCGTCAAGACGCTGCACCCCAAGGTTCACGGCGCGCTGCTTGCCCGTCGCGATTCCGAGCAGCACATGCAGGAAGCCGCTCAGCACGGCATTAAGCTGATCGACCTGGTCGTCGTCAACCTGTACGAGTTCGAGAAGACCGTTGCCAACCCCGAGGTCACCTTTGCGGATGCCATCGAGCACATCGACATCGGTGGCCCCTCCATGCTGCGCTCCGCTGCTAAGAACGCCGCGAGCGTTACCGTCATCTCCGACCCGGCCGACTACGATGCCGTCCTGGCCGAGATGCGCGAGACTGGCGGTTGCACCACGCTTTCCACCCGTCGCCGCCTGCAGGTGAAGGTCTACCAGACTACCGCCGCCTACGACACGGCTATCTCCCGTTGGCTTGCCGCCCAGGCAAGCGACGTGGCGGACACCTCTGCCAAGCTCGAGATCTCGCTGGAGAAGGTCGACGATCTGCGCTATGGCGAGAATCCTCAGCAGAAGGCTACGGTCTACCGCTTTGCCGAGGGCTGCGAGAACACCGCGAGCTCGCAGTTCCCGCTCGTGGGCTCCGAGCAGATCCAGGGCAAGCCGCTCAGCTACAACAACTATCTGGACGCCGATGCCGCTTGGAACCTGGTCCGCGAGTTCGACGAGCCGGCTTGCGTGATCCTCAAGCACCAGAACCCCTGCGGTTCCGCCGTTGCCGAGGACATCACGGCCGCCTACGACCGCGCTTTCGCCTGCGATCCCAAGAGCGCCTTCGGCGGCATCATCGCCTGCAACCGTGAGGTTCCCTTTGAGCTGGTTGAGCATTTCGCCGACCAGAACAAGCAGTTTGTCGAGGTCATCATCGCCCCGAGCTACACTGCCGAGGCGCTCGAACGCATGACCAAGCGCCCCAACCTGCGCGTGCTGGCTACCGGCGGCGTGGACCACGGCGCCCAGGTGGAGCTGCGCTCCGTCGACGGCGGCATGCTGGTGCAGGAAGTTGACCACGTGACCGAGGATCCCGCGACCTTTACGTTCCCCACCGACCGCAAGCCCACCGACGCCGAGATGGCCGAGCTTGAGTTTGCCTGGAAGGTTTGCAAGGGCGTTAAGTCCAACGCCATCCTGGTCTCCAAGGGCAAGGCCGGCATTGGTATGGGCCCCGGTCAGCCCAACCGCGTGGATTCTGCGCTGCTGGCCTGCGAGCGTGCCGAAGACTTCTGCGAGCGCGAGGGCGTGGAAAAGGGCGGCTTTGCCTGCGCAAGCGACGCGTTCTTCCCGTTCCGCGACAACGTCGACGTGCTTGCCGCACACGGCGTGACCTGCATCATCCAGCCCGGTGGCTCCAAGCGCGACGACGAGAGCATCCAGGCCTGCAACGAGCACAATATTGCTATGGTCTTCACGGGCGCCCGCCACTTCCGCCATTAAGTAGGGAGGTGGCGCTGCGGCTTGCCCAGCCACCGCACCTTGCCGTTCATTCGTCGCTCGCGTACCCAAGTACGCGTCGCTCCTCTTTCACGGCAATCTGCGGCACCTGGGCAACCCTCGCCGACCTGTTAGGTTGACTGGGGAGGATGGGATGTTATCTCGTCCCTTGGATTGGCTTCGTTTCTAAAATAATCTCTGCAAAAGACGGCCGCTCCGTTTGGAGGGCCGTCTTTTTGGTATAAGAGGACGGAATGACTAACACGAAAGGTATGACCATGCCCCAGATTGATGATGCAGAGCTGTTTGGCAATGCCGAGGACCAGCGTGCGTACGAGGACTTTTGCGCCAATCAGGAGGCGGTCGAGAAGTTTACGCTCGACAAGCCCGCGCTTATCTGCCGTTGGCGCATGTCCAACAAAAAGGTGCCCATGCTCAACCGTCACATCCGCGCGCTGTCCGAGCGCTTGGTGCAGGGCGAGCCGCTTACCCATAACATGCTCAGCTGGGCCAAGCAGCACGTTGAGTGGTCGCTTGCCGAGGGCGATTACACCGCGCACGACGGCGTGCTCATGCTGGTGATCGACGTTAACGGCAATGCCGCCATGACGGTGGGTGAGTACGAGCCGCTGGCCGATACTTCGGCCAAGGCGCTGCGTGCCCGCTCCGCCGAGGCCCGCTCCGAGGCCGACGAAACCGGCGTGGCGCCCGAGCTGCTAGCTGCCGTCAACAACGGCGAGCTGGCCTTTGTGGCGCCGGCGGACGAGTGTCTGTGCGGCACGGCGACGCTCATCGAGCAGCTGGCCCAGACCAAGCGCATCCCGGTCACGCGCGTGGACATTCCCGCACAGCTCAAGGGCGCGCTGTTCCTGGTGAGCGACGAGCACGGCGTGGTGCCTGCCGCCGACGCTGACGTCGCCGAGTCCGATGCCGAGACGGTTGCCTTCTTTGCCGACGGCTACGAAAAGCTTCGCGCCCGCCGCTAAATGATTTTTCTGGGACGGGGATTATTTAATCATTTGATCCCCGCGCCCGCTGCGAGCGAGGGGCGATTCGAACGCTTTCGTTCGCGAACAGTTCTGTCACCTTGGTGCCGCGTGGGGCGCGTACCTGCGGCTTCGCGGTCATAATGGGATAAGACAACCAGGAGGGGAGCGGAATCCATGGCGCTGATCTATATCGTTGAGGACGACGAGCCCATTCGTCGCGAGCTTGCCGACATCCTTGCCCGTGCCGGTTTTGAGGTCGAGGCCTGTGAGTCGTTCGAGCACGTCTCGCGCGATATTCTCGCTGCCGCGCCCGACCTGGTGCTGCTCGACCTGACGCTTCCCGTCAAAGACGGTCAGCACATCTGCCACGAGGTTCGTCGCGAATCCGAGGTCCCCATCATCGTCCTCACGTCGCGCACGACCGAGATCGACGAGGTCATGTCCATGACGCTCGGCGCGGACGACTTTGTTCCCAAGCCCTATAGCGCGCGCGTGCTCGTGGCGCGCATCAACGCACTGCTGCGTCGCACCGCGGCGGCAGGCGAGCGCAGCACGCTCGTCCACAAGGGATTGGAGCTCGACCTCGCCCGCTCCGCGGTCACCAACGCGGCAACCGGCGACAGCACCGAGCTCACCAAAAACGAGCTGCGCATCCTCTCTTTGCTCCTGAGCCGCGCGGGCAAGATTGTCTCGCGCTCGGCCATCATGCAGGACCTGTGGGACTCCGATGCCTTCGTGGACGACAACACGCTCACCGTCAACATCAACCGCCTGCGCACCACGCTCGACAAGATCGGCGTCAAGGGGTATCTGACCACGCATCGCGGCCAGGGCTATTCGGTCTAGGTGCCAGCTATGTCGTTTGGCAAGTTCTTTAAAGATGCGCTGTTGCCCGTCGCCGTGTGGACGTGCGGCGTGCTGCTGAGCTGCTTTGTGCTGATGGTTGCCGGGGCCCCGGCATCTATCGTGGTCGTGGCGGTCGGTGTGTCCTTTATCTTTGGCATGCTGGGTATCGTGATCGAATATGCGCGCCGTCGTCGTTTTCTGCACCAGTTGGAGCGTGCAGCCGAGGAGCTGGAAAGTCCCGCATGGGTGCAGGAGATGGTGCAATGCCCGACCTATGCCGAGGGCGAGCTCGAATACGAGGTCTTGCGCCGGGTGGGCAAAGCTGCCTGCGACGAGGTTGCCGAAGGCCGACGTCAGACCGATGACTATCGCGACTATATCGAGAGCTGGGTCCACGAGGCCAAGCTGCCCCTGGCGGCGGCCCACCTGATTTTGGAAAACCTGGACGGCAGCGAAGACGACCTGTCGCGTGTGGATGACCTGGGTCGCGAGCTGGCTCGCGTGGAGCGCTATATCGACCAGGCGCTGTACTATGCGCGCTCGGAAGTCGTGGAGCGCGACTACCTGATTCGCCGTTGGGATCTCAAGACCTTGGTGACGGGCGCGATTAAGGCCAACGCGCGCGAGCTCATCGCGGCGCACGTGGCCCCAGTGTGCGAGAACCTCGACTTTGAGGTCTTTACCGACGAGAAATGGCTCGAGTTTATTCTAGGCCAGCTTATTCAGAACAGCATCAAATATGCGCGCGAGGACGGCGCAAAGATCGTGTTTTCGGGCGCGTTGCTGGACGATGGCCTGGCGAGCGAACGCATCGAGCTTACCGTCGCGGACAACGGCTGCGGCGTGAGCGCGGCCGACCTGCCGCGCGTGTTCGAGAAGGGTTTTACCGGCGACAACGGCCGCACCACCAAGCGCGCAACGGGCATCGGCCTCTACCTGGTGGCGCGCCTGTGCTCCAAGATGGGCATCGACGTCACCGCGGCATCCGATCCCGGCGAAGGCTTTGTCGTAACGTTTGCCTTCTCAACGAACAAGTTCCAATACTTCGAGTAGCCGGGCCGTTTTGCGGTGCGAACGGCTATGTTCCCGAACGTGAACTTAGCTAAGGCAACTGGCGCTATGTTCCCGAACGTGAACATAACTATGAGGCTCAAATGGATCTCCCAAAAACAAAAACGTGCAGCCCAAACAAAACGTGCCGCCCCACGCCATTTTTTATCAGCCAACTCGTTGAAGTATGGTGACGAAGGCGCAAGGCCGGGAGGGGTTATCTAAGCCGACATCCCGCAGCCGCGAAGCGGCGAGGACGTCGGCGTGATAACCCCGCAGGCCTTGCGCCGACGGGAAGGAACCTACTTCACGACCAAAATGTCGCAGTCCGTATTGCGCAGCAGGAACGTCGAAATCGAACCCAGCAGCGCATACTTGATCGAGGACAGGCCGCGGGCGCCGCAGAGCACCAGGTCGGGCTTGACCACGTCGAGCATCTCGTCTTTGAGCGTCTCACGAATACGGCCGGCGCGAATCATGACTTCGACCTCGGGAATGTCGGGATTGGCCTTGGCCTCTTCGAGCTGCTTGGCGATGGAGTTCTTAAATGCCTCCTCTAGGCCGTTGACCAGATCGACCGGATAGGAACCGGCGCTCTCGAGCGCCGTGGAATCGATAACGTGGCCGATGATTAGCTTGGCGCCGTTGTTCGCGGCGACCTTGATGGCGCGTGCGAGCACAAAATCCTGCTGTTCAGTACCGTCGAGTGAAACAAATACCTTGGTGTAGCCCTCGTTCATGGTTTCCTCCTTGGTCTATCGCACGGGCACGGGGCTCGTGCATCGGGCGGGCGCGGGCGCGTTGGCCGCCGGACACTTTATCTTGTTGCAGTTATACCCAAGGATTTGGGTTTGACCGCTCGCAATTCTGTGAACGGGCGAGTTTTTTGGTAAGGGTAGGCGCAGGCGCGCCGCCAACGGTTGATAATGGGACATCGCCCGCACCGTCCGCAGAACAATATCGGCGGGTGTCTAACGAGGGGGTCCCTTTGGATATCATCGAGCTTTTAAAATCTGCCTTCATGGGCCTGGTCGAGGGCATCACCGAATGGCTGCCTGTTTCGTCGACCGGTCACATGATCTTGGTGGACGAGTTCGTCAAGATGAACGTGAGCGAGACGTTCTGGAACATGTTCCTGGTCGTGATTCAGCTTGGCGCCATTTTGGCCGTCTGTGTGCTGTTCTTCCATGAGCTCAATCCGTTCTCGCCCAGCAAGGGCAAGGAGGGCCGTCACGACACCTGGGTGCTGTGGGGCAAGATTGTGCTCGGTTGCATTCCTGCGGCGGCGATCGGCCTGCCGCTCAACGACTGGATGGAGGAGCATTTCTACAATGCTCCCGTCGTGGCGCTGGCGCTCATTGTGTACGGCGTGCTGTTTATCGTGATCGAGAACTGGCGCGCGAGCAAGCGCGAGGAAATGGCCGTTGCCGGTTCGTTTGGTTCGCGTGCTGTGGTGCCGGGTGAACGTCCCGCCGGTGCGCACTTTGCGGCGCCCGCCACGGCTACCGCTGAGGATGAGGACGATGACGAGAATCTGGACTTTGGTTCCATCGCCACGCTCGAGGATCTAAGCTGGAAGACTGCGCTGGGTATCGGCTGCTTCCAAGTGCTTTCGCTGGTGCCTGGTACGTCTCGCTCCGGTTCTACCATCATCGGCGGCCTGCTTTTGGGCTGCACGCGCTCGGTGGCGTCTAAGTTCACGTTCTTCCTGGCCATCCCTGTCATGTTTGGCGCGAGTGCGCTCAAGCTGGTCAAGTACTTCATCAAGGGCGGCACGTTCGGCACCAACGAGATCGCCATCTTGGGCGTGGGCTGCGCCGTCGCCTTTGTGGTGTCGCTCATTGCCATCAAGTGGCTTATGGGCTTCGTTCGCCGTCACGACTTCAAGTGCTTCGGCGTCTACCGCATCATCCTGGGCATCGTGGTGCTCGCGTACTTCTTCGTTCTGGAGCCTATGCTCGGCCTGTAACTTGGTTGACGCTGCGCGGCGGCCAGAGCGACAACTTGTCATTCAACGAGGGCGGCATGACCAAAAGGTCTATGCTGCCCTCTTTTTTGGGCGATGGGGTGGGTCCGATGGTGGCGCACGGAGTCGTGGTGTGATTTGCGTCGGTGTCCGCGCGGCTCGGTATACTGGTACGGCTCAAACTATGGCGCTGCCCGCAGGCGCGCCGTCCGTCAGATGAGGAGTCGCCCATGACCCAGCCCCTGCCCTGGGAAAAGAACACTGCCGCGCCCGTGCCGCCCGCGCCGGAACCCGTGCCACTCGATGCATACACCGCCCCCGCTGCGCCGGAGCCCGAGCTCGTTCCGCTCGACATCTACGACGCTCCCGCGCCGGCGCCCAAGCCCGCCAAGCCGCTCGTCGACATCGACAGCCTTAATCCCGCCCAGCGCGAGGCGGTCCTCACCACCGAGGGCCCGTTGCTGGTGCTCGCCGGCGCCGGCTCGGGCAAGACCCGCGTCTTGACCTTCCGCATCGCACATATGCTCGGCGACCTGGGTGTTAAGCCTTGGCAGGTTCTTGCCATCACGTTTACCAACAAGGCTGCGGCCGAGATGCGCGAGCGTCTGGCGGCACTCATCCCAAGCGGCACCCGTGGCATGTGGGTGTGCACCTTCCATGCCATGTGCGTGCGCATGCTGCGCGAGGACGCCGACCTGCTGGGCTATACCGGTCAATTCACCATCTACGATGACGACGACTCAAAGCGCATGGTGCGCGACATTATGCAGGCGCTCGGCATCGAGCAAAAGCAGTTCCCCATCAACATGATCCGCAGCAAGATCAGCTCTGCTAAAAACGCCATGATCGGGCCCGAGGACATGCTCAAGAGCGCCGATAGCCCCAACGACAAAAAGGCCGCGCAAGTCTACCTGGAGCTGGAGCGCCGCCTGCGCGCCGCCAACGCGATGGACTTCGACGACCTGCTCGTGCGCACGCTCGAGCTACTGCGCACCCGCCCCGAGGTGCTCGACAAGTACCAAGAGCGCTTCCGCTACATTAGCGTCGACGAATATCAGGACACCAACCACGTCCAGTACGAAATCGCCAACCTGCTGGCCGCCAAGTACCAAAACCTCATGGTCGTGGGCGACGACGACCAGTCCATTTATAGCTGGCGTGGCGCCGACATCACCAACATCCTGGACTTTGAGCAGGACTTTAAAAACTGCAAGACCGTCAAGTTGGAGCAGAACTATCGCTCCACGGGTCACATCCTGAGCGCCGCCAATGCCGTTGTTCGCCACAACTCGCAGCGCAAGGACAAGCGCCTGTTTACGGCCGAGGGCGATGGCGAGAAGATTCAGGCTTTCCAGGCAAGCGACGAGCGCGACGAAGGTCGCTGGATTGCCGGCGAGATCGAAAAGCTGCATGCCAAGGGTACGAGCTACGACGATATCGCCGTGTTCTACCGCACCAACGCCCAGTCGCGTATCCTCGAAGATATGTTCCTGCGCGCGGGCGTGCCCTACAAGATCGTCGGCGGCACGCGATTCTTCGACCGCGCCGAGATTCGCGACGTCATGGCCTATCTCAAGATGATCGTGAACCCGGCCGACGAGATGAGCGTCAAGCGCGTCATCAACACGCCGCGCCGCGGCATCGGCTCCACCTCGATCCAAAAGATCGAGCAGCTGGCGCGCGACAACCGCTGCTCGTTCTTCCAGGCCTGCGAGATCGCAACAGCCGAGACGGGCATGTTTAGTGCCAAGGTGCGCAACGGCCTGTCGAGTTTTGTGGCGCTGGTGCGCGAGGGCCGCCGCATGGACGGCGAGCTCAAGGACGTCGTCGAGATGATTGTCGATAAGACGGGTCTGCTGCAGGCGTTTCGCGCCGAGGGCACCATGGAGTCCGAGAGCCGCGCCGAGAACATCCAGGAATTCCTGGGCGTCGCCGCCGAATTTGAGGAGACGCACGAGGATATCGAGGGTACGCTCGAGAGTCTAGAAGAGCTGCGCGCGGCCGGTGTTGCCGACGTGCCGTCCGTCGCCGAGTCCGAGTCCGTCGTGGTGAGTGCGCCCGCGTCCGAGCCGGGGCCGTCCGCTCCGGCATCCTCGTTTGAGGCACTTGTCGGCGCTCGTGACGCCGCGGGCTCCAATCCGCTCGATAGCCTAGCCGCCCCGGCGCTCTCGCCGCAGGATGCCCTGGCCGCCGCCATCGCGGGCAACGCGTATGCCGTGCCAACAGAGCTACCGGCGGGCGCCGTGCATGCCGACGAGATCGAGCGCACCTACGGTCCGCTCACCTGTAAGGCACTGCCGGCACTCATGGAGTGGCTGGCCCTGCGCTCCGACCTGGATTCCCTGGCCGGCGAGACGCATGCCATTACCATGATGACCATCCACTCCGCCAAGGGCCTGGAGTTCCCGGCGGTGTTCGTGGCCGGCATGGAGGAGGGTATCTTCCCGCACGTGCACGACTTTGGCGGCAGCGATGACCCGGGCAAGCTCGAGGAGGAGCGTCGCCTGGCCTACGTTGCCATCACGCGTGCCCGTAAGCGCCTGTTCCTGACCTATGCGGCCACGCGTCGCACCTACGGCTCGACCTCTGCCAACCCGCGCTCTCGCTTCCTCAACGAGATTCCGTTTGAGGATATCGAGTTTAGCGGTATCGGTTCTGCCGGTTTTGAGGGCACGGGCTGGGAGAAGCGCGGCGACCGTCACGGCACCTTTGGCTCGGGCATGGGCTCGGATATGTATGGCGGCAAGGTGTTCGGTTCGCATACGCGCTCGACCGGCGGTTCCGGTTCGCGCGGCGGATCGAGCTTCGACGATTTCTTTGGTGGCAGCAGCTACGGGACCGAGCGCCATCGTGGGGTCTCGCCCGACGCCGGCCGTGTTGCCTCGACCTTTGGCTCGGGCGCGCCGCGAGCCAAAAAGCCGTCGTCCAAGGTGTCGCCGACGGTGGAGCGCAAGGTCGATCGCGCCAGCGCGTCGCAGGACTTTGCCGCGGGCGATACCGTGAGCCACAAGACCTTTGGCACCGGTACCGTGATCTCGGTCGCCGGAGACATGATCGAGGTTCAATTCGAAAAGACCGGCCAGACTAAAAAGCTCATGAAAGGTTTTGCACCGATCGTCAAGCTGTCGTAATCCCGGCGGACCTGGGAGGGCGTATGGGGCAACATCGCCTGCTCGGGCAGTCCTGCGCAAGA
>URKC01000022.1:0-25540 GCA_900548295.1 uncultured Collinsella sp. | reverse complement strand
CCTCATGCGCGAGGACGTTTTCAAAACCAAGCCCGGCCCCGGCCGGAGGGACCACGAGCGCTACAGGTTCTTGACACCCATCGCGCGCATGGCGTTCAGGATGGCGATGATCGCCACGCCCACATCGCCAAAGACGGCAAGCCACATGTTGGCGATGCCGAGCGCCGCAAGCACCAAAATCAGCAGCTTAATACCCAGCGCAAAGATGATGTTCTGCCAAACAATCGACATGGTCTTGCGCGCCACGCGAATAGCGCGGGCGATGTTGGATGGCTTGTCATCCATGAGCACGACGTCGGCGGCCTCGATCGCGGCGTCGGACCCCATGGCGCCCATGGCAATGCCCACATCGGCACGGGTGAGCACGGGCGCATCGTTGATGCCGTCGCCGACAAAAGCGAGCTTGCCCTTGCCGCTTTCGGCCGCGAGCAGCGCTTCAACACGCTCGACCTTATCGCCCGGCAGCAGTTGCGCATGGAACTCGTCGAGGCCGAGCTGCTTGGCCACTGCGGCAGCCACTTCCTCGCGGTCGCCCGTGAGCATAACGGTGCGCTTGACGCCGGCGGCGTGCAGGTCGCGGATCGTCTGCTCGGCATCGGCCTTAACGGTGTCTGCAATCACGATGTGGCCGGCGTACACGCCGTCAACGAGCACATGCAGAATCGTTCCGACGACCTCGCAGTCGGGCGCTTCGACTCCGGCCGCGGCGAGCATCTTTGCGTTGCCGACGACGACATGCTTACCGTCGATGGTTGCCGTCACGCCGTGGCCCGCATCGTTGGCGGAGCCGCTCACGCGCTTGGGGTCGACCTCGCCCTGGTAGGCGACGCGCACGGACTGCGCGATGGGGTGATCGGAGAACGACTCCGCAAGGGCTGCGACCTCGAGCAGCGACTGCTCGGTATAGCCGGCCTCGGGGTGCACCGCGACCACCGAGAACGTGCCGTTGGTAAGGGTGCCCGTCTTGTCAAAGACGACGGTGTCCACGTCGGCGAGCGCCTCGAGGTAGTTAGAACCCTTGATGAGAACGCCCAGCTTGGACGCGCCGCCGATGCCGCCAAAGAAGCTCAGCGGCACGCTGATCACGAGCGCGCACGGGCAGCTGACGACCAGGAAGGTCAGACCGCGCAGAATCCAGTCGGACCAGGCGCCGGTGATCAGGCCGCCGCCAAGCGCGAGCACCGCGGCCGCGCCGGTGACGGCGGGCGTGTAGACGCGGGCAAAGCGCGTGATGAAGTTCTCGGTATGCGCCTTCTTCTCGCTGGCATTCTCCACGAGCTCCAGGACGCGCGCGACGGTGGACTCGCCAAACGGCCTGGTGGTGCGCACGTGGATGAGGCCCGTCATGTTGATGCAGCCGCTGATGATATCGTCGCCGGACTTGGCGGGGCGGGGGACTGACTCGCCCGTGAGCGCGGCGGTATCGACCTGGGTTTCGCCCTCGACGATGACGCCGTCGATGGGCACGCGCTCGCCGGGCTTGACCACGATCACGGTGCCGACGGCGATGTCATCGGGAAAGACCTGTTCGAGTGTGCCGTCGGCTTGCTCGACGTTAGCGTAGTCGGGCGCGATGTCCATCATGGCACTGATTGACTTGCGGCTCTTGCCTACGGCGTATGCCTGGAACAGCTCGCCGACCTGGTAGAACAGCATGACGGCGGCACCTTCGGCCATGTGCGGGTCGGTATCGGGGAAGAGCACCATGGTAAACGCGCCGATAGTCGCGACGGCCATGAGGAAGCTCTCGTCGAAGGCCTTGCCGCGGCGGATGTTACTGAATGCCTTTTGCAGTACGTCGTAGCCGGCAATCAAAAACGGCAAGAGGAACAGCACGAAGCTGGCGTAGATGTCGCCCGGGGTGCCGAATGCGGCGGCGAGGGTGCCGAGCTCATCGAGGGCGTACACCACGGCAAAAATGCCCAGCGCTACCAGGATGCGGTTGCGCTTATGCTCGAGCGACTCTTTTTTCTTGCGCTTCTTCTTTTTCTTTTTGGGGTCGGCGGTGGCCATGACTCGTATCCTCCCATTTGAATGTATGAACACTCGCTCATATAATTTCGCGAGCAAAGGCCGCGGCAAGCGCGGCCTTGTAGGTTGGCGTAAACCTGGGCTAGAGAATGATCTCGCAGTCCGGCTCGGCGTCGGCCGTAAACTCTACAACGCGGTTGAGCACCTCGTCGAACTCGGCGTCATCGGCCTCGAGCGTCAACTTCTGGGTCATATAGTTGACGGACACGGATTTGACGCCCTCGAGTTTGGCCAGCTCGTCCTGAAGCTCGCGCGCACAGTTGGCGCAGTCGATCTCGTCGAGCTTGAATTGCTTTTTCATGGTGGGTTCCTTTCCCTGTGTTGGCGACCTGGGTGCCGGTCGCGTTGATACCGTGGTTGGTTGCTATTCGCAGATATGGCTCATGCCCTGGTTGAGCATGGTGTAGACGTGATCGTCGGCAAGTGAGTAGAGGATGTTGCGGCCGTCTCGGCGGAACTTGACCAGGTGAGACTGCTTAAGCGTGCGCAGCTGGTGCGATACTGCCGACTGCGAGGTTGCGGTCGCCTCGGCGATGTCGGCCACGCAGAGCTCGCGGCCCATGAGGGCATAGAGAATCTTGATGCGCGTGGTGTCGCTGAAGACCTTGAACAGGTCGGCGAGGTCGTAGAGAAGTTCCTCGTCGGGAAGGTCCTCGGGCGAGCAGGTGGTGGGGATCACGGGCTCGGTGGCCTCGATGTCGGGTTTCGTTTCATCGACGCGGATGCTCATTGCAATATCCTTTCATATGAACATGCGCTCATATAACTTACTTCCGATTATATGAGCGCATGTTCATATGTCAATACAATTGGCGATAATTTCGATGACTGCTTGCCGCCTCTGCGATTTTCTGTGGGTTGGGATGCATCGACGCAATGCTCGCCAACATATTTCGAGATGTTCGGCCAGCATGCTAAGAAAGCCGCCTCGAAAAGCATTAGAACTGTTCATATTTGTACTTTATCTTGTTAAATACCGTGAGAATCAGTTCTTTCTCTACGGGAGTTCCTGCAGAATCAGTTTTATCTATAGTTATATTGAGCATTGCTGCAGCCAATCAGGCACATTGGTGGCCGAATAAATCGGAAAATGTAGGTGGACATCCGCATAGCCATCTTTAGAAGAGCGAATTCTCAATTACGTCAATAATCGTGTCGTCTTCCGTGCGGTTTTCATCGATTTTTGCGGACATGTTGCATTCCCAAGGCCCATTGATTTCTTCAGCAAGGGCCCCGACGTGTTGCATATCGTCGGGTTCGGGCACATCGTTGATGCTCGGGTCATCGGCTTGCGGATATTGGCTTGCAATTTCGCACTTGGTAGCCTCTTCTTCTTTGAGTGCCTCCAGGATGCGGCGACCGTATTCGAGGTAGCGCCGCAAGACAAATTGACGAAGAGTTTCTTGCAAGATGGCGAAGTTATCCGGTAGCCGCCCGGGCCAGATCTTCTCGCGAATGCGAATCGCTTCCATGATCCGTCTAAAAGCGGACTGCTTGAAAAACGAATGACGACTAACTGTGATAACGGCATATCCCATGTTTCGCAGCGTGTTTCGGCGCTCCTCGTCAATTGATTGCTGCTCGGGTTCGTCGTGGTAAAAGCCGTTGTATTCGATATCGGTCATCGAATTTTCGAGCAGCGCGTCGAGGTAGAAAACCGTCCGTCGCGTTAGGGCGGCATATCTTTTGGGGACTGGGATCGGATAATCCGTTTTGATAGCGCGTATGGCTAAGCCACCCATTGACTTGGGCATTGTCAGCATCATGACAAACGCCGTTTCGAGTGGGGAGCGACAGCCTTCGCGTACATAAGAAAGTGCCTTAAGTGCTTTATTAGATCCACGATACCCCGATGCCTCTGAAAAGAAGGCTCTGAGCTCTTCAACGCTGGTTAGGGCTGGGCGCTCGCGATATTGAGTTTCGTCGGACGTTCCAAGCGCGTAGGAGCCGCAGATTTCAAAGTAATACTCAACGAGCTCCGAAAGGTTGAGGTCGGCTGCTGCTTCTAACGCGCACAGCTTGATATCGACGATGTAGACGTTCGGCTCGAGTTCTAGGTAGCTTTCTGCATCAAACGTATAGCGCGTGCAGTGGCAGATGCAGCCCTTGCGGTGCCTTTTGGCATTATTGGAAAACGTCAGCACATGGATGCTTTCAGAATCGACATTCTTTCTGTTGAGCCATGCTCGCGCCGCTTCCAGGTTGGACGTGGTCGGCGCAGACACCTTGATCTTTTCCATAGATATGGGATCGGTCGCGTGGCTTGCGAGCGAGTTGACTGTTTGGTATACAGCGCGTGCCGTGGTATGTGACAGAACGATTCCCATACGCGCATGATGGCATAGCGGACGCCATATACGCTCGAAACTTCGGGCAACGGTATTGGGGCGCGGCTTATCTTCTGCGAACGGTGGGTTTTTGAGCTGTCGTATTGAGGGGGGGGCAGCTTCGGCTGGGGAGGTTTCTGTCGGCTGCCCCATTTTGGTGAACTTTAGTTGCGGATTCGTAGCTTCTAAGCGTTTTTGCCGACCGCTCAGATGCCTCACCAACATAATTTGAGTTATTCGGCCTTATCCTATACGAATGGTGCGATCGCAACGTCCTATTCGAATTGATTCAGGTAGATTTATAGGGCTTGGTTGCGAAATTGGGGCGACTATAGCGCTCGATTGCGGTTCAAGGGGCCTCGACTAGTGGTTCAGCTGGCCGAACAACTCGAAAAAAGTAGGTGGGCCAACCTGCCGACTATGTGAAGCATGCGTATTTGCTCGTTTTGATTAAAACTAGGGTGCAGCCATAAGACTGCGCCCTAGTTTACTGCGTGCCGGTGCGTCCAGACGGATTGCACTGTGCCTGGCAGGCGCTCCCGCAGATGGATCGGTTATTTCGCGAATAGGTTCTTGAGGTTGAACTCGGCCTGTACCGTGCGGAGCATGAGGTCGGTGTCGTCCAGACCCAGATGCTGCTCGTTGGCGTCGGGCGCGAGGGTGCCGCGACGGCGTGCCCAGTTCTCGAGCGCGGCGGGGGCGGACTCGCGGGGGAGCGAGCGCACGTCGGCGTCCAGGCTGCGGCAGATCTGGCGCGAGTCGATGACGATGATCTTACCCGCGCGGCGTGCCTCGGCGTAGCCGTCCAGGTGGATCTTGAACCAGCTGTCCTCAAACGCGGCGTTGTGTGCCATGTACGGGTACTTCTTCATGAGCTTGAGCAGCTGCTTCTGCAGTTCCTTGTTCTCGCGGAACGGCTTTTTGCCGTCGATGTCGTTCCAGGTGATGTGGTGGATATTCGACAGCGGTACATCCTCGCCGCGGTAGATGTCGGGCAGGCCACAGTAGTGCGCCTCGGCGTCGTGCGGGATGGCGTCGCTGGTGAGTTCCATGATCTCCCAGCCGACGTTGATGATATAACCGCGTTCGGGTGCACGGCCGGTGGTCTCGATGTCGACACCGAGCACGGTGCCCTGGATGGGCTTGCGGGCGTAGGCCACGCCGAGCGCGTCGCGGTCACCGCGGATCTCGCGCATAACGGACGCGGCGGTGCGCTTTTGCATTTTGCCGATGGCGGCGCAGGTGTCGGCGTCGGACAGGCCGCGCGAGAGCGTCGCGGGCGTCACATTGCGCAGGCGTGCCTCCCCAATCTGGTCGCAAAGGTCGCGGTTGCGGTCGGCCAGGTCGCGCACGGTGGCAAAGTCGAAGCCGGGGTCGTCCTCGGCAGTAAAATACTCGGTCTCGAGCACCTTGAGGGCCTCTTCGCCCTTCTGGCGTTCGGACTCCATGGCACCGTGGTCGCCATAGATAAACATGGGAATAAACGGCTGGCGCTCGTATTCAAGTGCTTGCGAAACGTTCATAGGCTGCTCCTTGGACGGGCCGCGTCGCGCGGCTCGGGGTTACTGAGTTGTGGCGAGATGATAGTTTACCATGGGCAACTATTGGCACCGCGCCCGGGACAACTACAATACCCTAGTTGACCGCTAGGACTTTTACAATGCTGCCGAAAGACACGAAAGGTTCCATCCGTCATGGATTTACTGATTGATATTCTGCTCGACGCCGGCAAGGACACGCTGTCGCTGGTGCCGTTTTTGTTGGTGACGTATCTTGCTCTCGAGACACTTGAGCACGTTGCGGGCGACCGCGTCAACGGCGCTATCAAGCGCGCCGGCGCTGCGGGTCCCGTGGTTGGCTCGCTGCTGGGCATTGTGCCGCAGTGCGGATTTTCGGCCATGGCAGCAACGCTGTACGCCGGCCGTGTCGTGACCTTGGGCACGTTGGTGGCGGTGTTCCTTTCGACCTCCGACGAGATGCTGCCGCTGCTACTTGCCGAGCAGGTTCCCGTGCAGACTATGGCGATGCTTTTGGCTTCGAAAGCGCTTATCGCACTGGTCACGGGCTTTATCGTAGATGCCGCCATTCGCGGTCTGCGTCGCAACGCCCGCGCGCATGCGGCGATTCGTCGTACCGTGTTGGGGACCACTGTCAATCCGGCGCACGTTAACTGCGCGCATGACGACCACAGCGGCGGTGACATCATCGACGAGGTGGCCGAGGCGGGCGTGAGCGCCGACCACATCCACGAGTTGTGCGAGCGCGACCATTGCGGTTGCGATGAAGACGACGACGAGCACGAACACGGACATGGCCACGATCACGGTCATGAGGGCGAACATGAACACCATGATGGTCACGGTCACTCCCACTCCCACGAAGGGACGCCTGTCCTGTCGATCATCCGCAGCGCGATCTCGCACACCGTGCAGGTCTCGGTATTCATTTTTCTGGTGACGCTGATTCTGGTTGCCGTGCTCGAGACGTTCGGCGAGTCCGCGATCGAGCAGTTCCTGCGCGGCAACGAGATACTCGCTGTCCTGGGTTCGGCGCTTGTCGGGCTGATTCCCAATTGCTCGGCGAGCGTGGTCATTACACAGCTGTATCTGGAAGGCGCGCTGCAACTGGCGCCGATGCTCGCCGGCACGCTCATTTCCGCCGGCGTGGGCTATCTGGTGCTGTTCCGCACCAACCGCAGCGCCCGCGAAAATGTCGTGTTCCTGATCATGATGTACGTCATCGGCGCTGGCTGGGGCCTTATCCTTTCCGCCTTTGGGTTCTAAGTGGATGTTTGGGGCATGCCGTAAAACTAGGACATGCCATAAATTCCACCGCCATGACCTGGGCGTTGGATGCGCGTCAATCGGCAAAACAAAAAGGTAGATTATTAGGCATGTCCCAAAAACCTACCTTGGTTAGTGCAGCAACTCGGTGAGGTTGCGTTTAAAGCGGGCACGGTCTTCGCTGGTAAATGCTGCCGGACCGCGAGTGCGTCCGCCGGCGCGGCGTACCTTCTTTTCCTCGTGGCGAATAAACAGCTGCATATCGATAGTCGCCTTGTCGTACACGCGCCCGCGCACACCGATGGCGGCGGCATCGCGCCCGAGCACCATGCTCGCCAAGCCAATGTCCTGCGTCACGACCACGTCGCCCGCCTGCAGGCGTTCGACAATGGCAAAGTCGGCGCTGTCGGCGCCCACGCTCACGTCGAGCGTCGTGACCCAAAAGCCGCGACGCGCGTGCTCGGCATCGCGCGGGTCGTCGCGGCGAATGTGCCGTTCCAGGTTTTGCGTGCTGTTGCCGGCGATAACAACGGCGACGCCCGCCCGCCGCGCGCAGTCAATCGACTCGCGCGTGACCGGGCAGGCGTCGGCATCAATAAAGAGCGTTCGCGGCATCTAGTGCACCAGTTTGCCAAATTGAATAGCGCGAACAATCAGCGTTACGCCAAACAACAGCAGCGCGGCGCCGCTAAAGATGACGAGCATCTTGGCCGACCACAGCGGATAGATAAACACGAACATGCCGGCGATGATGGAAAGTGCGCCGCTCAGGATAGCGAGGGCGCGGTTGGACGAAAGCTCGGACTCCAGAATGGACATGACACCTTCGACAATCCAGCCAAAGCCGGCCACGATAACCACCATCGTGGTGAGCGTCGCGGTCGAGAAGGCCTGGTTGCGCAGGATTATGACGCCGCCCAGGATAATGAGTAGGTTGGAGATGATGCTCGTGACGCGCCAGCCGGTGGGCAGCAGCGGCTCAAAAATGGCAGTGAACAGCCTGATGGCTGCCGTAATCACAAAGTAGAAGCCCAGGACGGTCGTCAAAAAGACGAGGGACTTGGCGGGTGCAAAAAGCAGCGCGATACCAGCAATGAGCGCCACGACGCCCGTGATGGCGTAGATCCAGCGCACGGCCTTGACGGCTTTGCCTGCCATGCTTTTCTCGTCAAATCCAAACTGGCTCGATTTTTGGTCATCGTTCTTAAAGATGCCCATAATGTCTCCTTTCCGTGCAGCGTAAGCCTTGATCGTTACAACCAGTATCCCCTAAGGGCGCTGACGTATGGGTCGGGGAGGGCGAAACGTAACCCAAAGGCCCCGAATTGTTTCCGTTGTTCCCCACGTCGCGATTTTCTATTCAACAGGTGTAGAACATTGCAGCCCTGTTCGTTATTGCCTACGTTTTAGGTTAGATTTTCCTAAGGACAATTGGCTTGTATTGGGGGTCCCTATGAACGAAGCAGTTCCCGAGGCACCGTCGAGTGTCGAATCGATGGCAAAGCAAGGTTGCGAAAAGCTCGGTCTGGAAGCGTTTGATGCGCTGGTCCGTCGTGCCCGTACGTGCCGTCGCTTTGACGAGTCCATGCGCGTGCCGCGCGAGTTTTTGCTCGAGCTGGCGGAACTGGCGCACCTGGCTCCCTGCGGTGCCAATGCTCAGCGTCTGCGTTTTCATGTGGTAAGCGGTGCAGAGGACTGCGCGCGTGTATTTGACGAGCTTGCATGGGCCGGCGCGTTTAAGGATTGGCCGGGTCCTGCCGAGGGCGAGCGCCCGACCGGCTATATCGCGATTCTGGCCGAGCGCGCCGTTCCGGGCAAGCCTGCCGCTCCCATTACCGAGGTCGACACGGGCATTGCCGCGCAGACGATGATGCTCGCCGCCCGCAGCGCCACGCCCGAGGTGGCAGCCTGCATGTTCAAGGCCTTTACGCCCCGCGCGATCGATGCCATGGGGCTCGATAACGACAAGTATGAGCTCAAGCTGATCATGGCCTTTGGCGTTCCGGCCGAGACACAGGTGATCGATGCGATCGATTCCAACCCCGACGGCTCCATCAATTATTGGCGCGACGAGGCGCAGGTGCACCACGTACCCAAGCGTCCGCTTGCCGACGTGCTGCTGTAGTTGTGCGTCGTTGCGGTGCAATCCGGCGGCAAAATCACCACAAAGGCTCCTGTCCCCTTTGTGGTGGTACGAGGGGAGGGTGTGTGGCAGATCTGTATTTGGTGCGGCATGGGCAGACTGAGCTCAATGTGCAGAGCATTTTGCAGGGCTGGCACGATTCGCCGCTTACGGCGCACGGGCGCGAGCAGGCGCTGACGGCGCGTACGGCGTTTGCGGCGCGTGGCGTGGCCTTTGATCATGTGTATTCCTCGCCGTTGGGCCGGGCGCGGCATACGGCCGAGCTTATCGTTGGCGAGGGCCGTTCCATTGAGCTGGTCGATGACCTGCGTGAGTGGCATTTTGGCTCGCTGGAGGGCACATCAAATCGCGAGATGCCGCCGCAGCCCTGGGGCGATTATCCGGTGGCCTTTGGCGGCGAGTCGGAAGTGCAGCTTCAGTCGCGCATGGTCGCGGCGCTGTCCCGTATTATGGCCCGGCCGCAGCACGACTGCGTGCTGGCGGTTTCCCACGGCTCAGCCTGCCAGGAGTTTCTTGAGTATGTGACTGGCGGGGGAGAGCTACCCGACAACGGTGCCGTGCTTCATTTTGGCTATTGCGACGGGGCGTTTTCGCTCTTGGGTTGGTAACGAACGAAAGGACCCCTATGAATAAAGATCTGTATCTGGTCCGTCATGGACAGACGATATTCAACCTTAAGCGTATCATTCAGGGGTGGAGTGACTCGCCGCTTACGCAGCTGGGTTGCGACCAGGCGGCGCGCGCCGGCATGTTTTTACGTGCGCGCGGCATTGAGCCCGATCATGCCTACACCTCTACGCTTCATCGCACCGAGCAGACTATCGCCAACTTGTGGCCGGGCTTGGCGTACGAGCGCCTGGACGGCCTGCGTGAGTGGTTCTTTGGCGACTTTGAGGCCGAGCGCGTGATGCTTATGCCCGAGCGCCCGTGGCGCGACTTCTATCGGCAGTTTGGCGGCGAGGGCCAGATCCAGGTGCGCACGCGCATGGTGGCGACGCTGACCGATCTTATGCAGCGTCCGGACCATACGTGCGTGCTCGCGGTAAGTCATGGCTCAGCTATCAAGGAGTTTTTGGACCACGTGCGGGGCGCGGCGGCCGACGAGCGCGAACGCGTGCCGGGCAACTGCTCAGTGCTGCATTTTGCGTTTGACGATGCGGCCGATACGTTTGAACTGGTCGAAGTCTTTACGCAGGAAGACTACGCGCGCGAGCTGGGGCTAGAGCCGCTCGTGGCGGCGGCAGGTCCGCAGCGTGGATAACGCTGACGTTGCGGCCCGGTTTACCGGCGTAATTGTTTGATGCGAAAAGGGCGGAGGTGCATGCGTTTGCTGCATCTCCGCCCCTTGTTTGTTTGGATGCTGGGTTTTCCAGCTTAGCGTTTGAGTTCGCTAGAACCGTGAGACCTGGTGAGTGAGCAGACCCGTCGGAACCTGCGGCGCGCTGCCGCTGACCTGCGCGGCGGGGAACAGCACGGCTACGGCAAAGTTGAACGGCTCTTTGCCAGAGTAGGCGCCGGCAGCGCGGGCCTCGTCGGCCAGAATCTGCGATGCCCCAGCCAGTGCGGCGACATAGGCGGAGTCACCGGCGAACACCGGGTCGGGCGCCTGATCGAGCATGGCACGGATGGCGGCAACGGCGTCCTCGCGCTTGACCTCCCACACGCGATGTGTGACGCCCGCGGGATCGGTGACGGCGTAGAGCGATGCGCCCTCTTTGGCAGCGCTCAAAATGATATCCATGACGGGCGACGCCTCGTAGGCGAGCGACACGGGGCGCGGCTGCACCTTGAGCTCGGCGATCGCGCGCGCGGTGGCGAGTGCGTCGATGCTCTCGGCGGCAGCCTCGTCGCCGCCCGTCAGCACGTTAACCGGGCAAATCGCCACGACACCCGTCACGCGTCCCGGCTCACCCGAGCATTCGTACACGTAATACGCCGCGCCTGGATCCTTGAGCATCAGACCATCGGCAATGGCTCCGCGCAGAGCATCGTTGCCGCTCAGGATGCTGCCCATTGCAGGCAGTGCCTCGAGCACGCGGTCCTGAGCCGGGCGGATGCAGGGAAACGGAAGTGCTTTCATGGGGCGGTCCTAACGCACGAGTCGGTTTGTTCGCGGCTTATTATGCCCCAACTTGGCCGCTCGCGTCCCAGAGCACGTTATCGGCGAGCGCGATTAGCACCTGCTGACAACGAACGATGTCGGCGTGGGGCACATATTCGTTGGGCTTGTGGGCGAGCGCGAGCGAGCCTGGGCCATAGCTCATGCAGTTACGGTTACCCGTCTTGCCGGCAATGACGGCAGTGTCGGTGTAGCCGGTAAAGAAGCCGACGGTCGTATCCGTGCCCGTTACATCGTCTGCTGCGCACTTGAGTGCAGCTAGAAGGGGAGAGACCGGATCGCGCTCGATGGCGGGGCGGTCGCCCGTCACGGTGTAGCTGCCATGGCAACCGGGAACGGTGGCTTCGGCGACGGCGATGGCATGCTCGACCATATTGATTGCGGCGGCCGTATCGGTCGGCGGGGTCAGGCGCATGTCGACCCAAACTTTGGCGCGGTCGGGTACGACGTAGGGGCGATATCCGCCCTCGATTTGGCCAAACGTGATGGTCGAAGGCCCCAGCTCATCGTGCGCGGGCAGCGCCGCAAACGCGCGACGAAGCGAACACACGACCTCGGCCATGGCGGCGACGGCATCCGCGCCCTTCCAAGGCTGGCTCGCATGCGCCGTCACGCCAGCCATTTCAATCTCGAACCACGTGCGACCCTTGTGCGCCACCTGGATCTGTCCGTCGGTGGGTTCGGTGTCCAGCACCCATTCGCGCGAGCCGACCCAGCCAGCATCGATCGCGGCCTCTGAGCCGCGCATGAAGTCTTCCTCGTCGACCGAGCAGATGAGCGAAAAGCCGCGGCGTGGCAGCGCGCCATCCGCCGCCACGCGCTCGAGCGTATGGACCAGTGCGGCAATGGCGCAGGCCAGGCCACCCTTCATATCGCAGGCACCGCGGCCATAGAGTTTATCGTCGCGCACAACCGCCCCAAGCGGTGCGATGTCTGCGTCCCAGCCATCGCCCAAGGTGACGGTATCCATGTGGCAGATATAGATCAGCCGCGGCTCGTCGCTTTGGCCCGGCACGGTGACTTTAAGGTTGCGGCGCCCGGGCAGCACTTCGAGCTCCTCAATCTGCACGGCATCGAGCGCAGAACTATCAAGTTGTGCCAGCTGCTGCTCAATGAGCCTCTTAATGAAGCGCTCAATTTCATCCTCATACGCGCCCGGGTCTGAGCTGTCGATCCGCACAAGCTCCTGCGCAAGCCGCCAGGCAAAGTCCTCATCAACCATATGCAACCTCACAATCAGTTTGCTTTCCAAACCGATTGTAAGCCTCCTGAGAGATCCGCGACGTGGGCGTGGCAGTATTTACCGTTCGCAGGCCGAGCCAGCGCGTTTGCCGTCCGAGCGGGTTCACAAGCGACGCAGCGGGTACGTACCCTTCATGGACGACATGCTGTGCGACATATCTGCCTTTCGGTATCACCGGATACCTCCACAGGTCTTGGCAATAATGCCGGACCTGCCCGATTCTGCGGACGATCCGCGCAGGGAGCACCTATGTGAGCATCCGCTCGTCACGCATTTCCTGGGCACCCCGTTACACGTGTTGGCGCAGGGCAGCTGCGGACGTAAGGGCGATCGCATTGTCAGGCATGTTTGGAACGGGGAGAGGCCGTTTGATTCCATGCGACAGACAGAGTTTGGCCTCGATGTCGCGTCCCCGCTCTTTACCCTGCTGACCCTGGCTTCCTCGGTCTCAAACGAGCGTTTAATCATGTGCATGTATGAGATGTGCGGCACCTTTGCCGTGTGCAAGATTGCGCCTCAGGTAAAGTCGGCACTTGTGCAGGCATATGGGGACCGGTGGGGTGACGCACGGTTGGGTTGGGAAAATGTAAAGGATGTCTCGGGGAATCCAACGGACCTGTGGAAACGACCGCCCTTGATCGAGTTCTCTGAACTTACAGAGTACGTCGATAAGATCCCGGGGCTCCGCGGTGCTAAATCGTTCACACGTGCCGCGAAATGCATTACGGGGGTGGCGGCATCGCCGCTTGAGGTCCAGGCTTCGATGCTGTTTGGCCTTACGAGGTTGCGCGGCGGCGAAGGCCTGCGCCTTACCAATAACGTCGAGATTCGTATGCCGCGCAGCGCCCGCCTGATTTCGGGGCTTGATAGGCGCTATGCCGATATCCTGCTGGCAAATAAGGACGGCAGCCGAGAGTGTCTGGTTGAATGCCAGGGTAAAGCCATTCACGGATCCATTGAATCCAAGATTTCGGACTCCGATCGAACGACGGCGCTGCAAGCGATGGGATATCCCGTCATTCTGATGACCTATGGTCAGCTGGCCGACTCCGATGCCTTCCGCGTGGTGATGGGGCTCATCATGTCCTATCTCGATGTGCCGCTGAAAGACAAGACGCCGCGACAGCAGGAGCTCGAACGGCGGCTTCGTGAGGAGATTTTTATCGATTGGGCAGGAATGTAGCCGCGCGGGTGGAAAACGGTCGCGCGGACTAGAGTTTTGGTCACAAAAAGACTTATATTTCGCCTTGGAGGGGCCTTAAAAATGCTATCTAGAATAAGTTGTTTCGGAAAATGGACAGTCAACTTACATTCGGCACATAGAGATCGATTTTTACCTACTAAAGTCCCTGATAAAGCTGTTTATCAAAGCGGGTGTGCTTAGCGACTTGAGCCTCACTATCGATTATCTGAAAAAACTTGTTCTGGGTATCATTTTAAAGTCGTCCGGAGCAACAAAATCGGCCCCCGTTTCGTGAAAACGGGGGCCGAATGGGCTTCGTGGTCTGTCTGGCAGGATTGGCGCCGGCGCTATTTAATCACGCGCACACGATACATCGACGGAATTTGCTTAAGTGCCTCGATCGTGCTGCCGTCCAGGTGCTCATCGGTGTCGAACATGGTGTAGGCGTTCTCGCCAGCGGACTCGTTGGTCATGCGCTGCACGTTGGCGTTGTCCTTGGCGAGAATGGCCGTGATCTGGCCGATCATGTTGGGCACGTTGGCATGCAGGCAGGCAATGCGGCTTGCGGCGCGCGCCTTGCCCATGCTGCAGGCGGGGTAGTTGACGCTGTGCGCGATGTTGCCGTTTTCCAGGTAATCCTTGAGCTCGCTGATGGCCATGTCGGCGCAGTTGGCCTCGGCCTCGCCGGTGCCGGCGCCCGAATGCGTGGTGATAAACGTGTTGGGCATCTTGACGGTCTTGGGCGTGGCAAAGTCGCAGCTAAACCAGCTGAGCTTGCCCGCGCGCAGGGCGGCGTCGACGGCGTCCTCGTCAATGATGGTCTCGCGCGCGTAGTTGATGAGCACGGCGTCCGGGGCCAGCAGGTCGATCTGCTCGGTGCTGATCATGCCGATGGTATCGGCCTTGCTGGGCACGTGCACGGTGAGGTAGTCGCAGCCGCGGCAGAGGTCCTCGAGCGTGCCCACGCGCTGCACCTCGCGACTCAGCACCCACGCGTGCTCGACGGAAATGAACGGATCGTAGCCGTAAACGTTCATGCCCAGGTCGACACAGGCGTTGGCGACCTTGGAGCCTACGTTGCCCAGACCGATGACACCGATGCGCTTGCCCTTGAGCTCGCGGCCCACAAAGGCCTTCTTGGCCTTTTCGGCATCGACCTGAATCTCGGGGTCGTCGGCGTTGTCACGCACCCAGTTCATCGACTGCACGACGCCGCGGCTCGAAAGCACCAGCATGCCCAGGACGAGCTCCTTGACGGCGTTGCTGTTGGCACCGGGGGAGTTAAAGACGACGACGCCCTTCTTGGCGTACTCCTCGACGGGGATGTTGTTGACGCCGGCGCCGCAGCGGGCGATGGCGCGGATGCCCTCGGGCAGCTCGTAGCCGTGCAGGTCGGTGGAGCGCATCAGAATAGCGTCGGCCTCCTCGGCGGTGCCCACAAACTCGTAGCCCTCGCCAAATTCGACTTTGCCGTCCTTGGTAATGTCGTCGATGGTTTTAATCTTGCGCATGAAAAACTCCTTAGCGGATTTGTTTATAACAAGTGGTTTGAAGTGGCTGGTCGGCCCGCTCGTTGCGGGCTAGTTAGATCGCGGACTCAAACTATGCTGCGCTTCGAAGTCCTTCATATACGAGGCCAGTGCCTGCACGTCTTCCATGGTTACGGCGTTGTAGACGCTGGCGCGCATGCCGCCCACCAGGCGATGGCCCTTGACGTTTTGAATCTGGTGCTTGGCCGCGCCTGCGACAAAGGCCGCGTCGAGCTCGGCGTCGCCGGTGCGGAAGGTGACGTTGGCGATGGAGCGGCTGTCGGCCTGCGTGGCGCCATGGAACAGCTCGCTGTGCTCGAGCAGGTCATAGAGCAGGTTGGCCTTGGCCCAGTTGCGCTCGGCCATGGTTGCGAGCCCGCCGGTCTGCTCCACCCAATGGAACACCTTGCCGCATACGTAGATGCCAAAGGTGTTAGGCGTGTTGAGCATGGAGCCCTTGGCGGTCTGGGTCTTAAGGTCCATGTACTGCGGCGTCTGCGCAAAGGCGGGGCCATCTGCGATGAGATCGTCGCGCACGATGACCACGGTCACGCCCGCGGCGCCGGCGTTTTTCTGAGCGCCGGCGTAGATGAGTCCGTAGCGCTCGACGTCGAGCGGCTGCGACAAAAAGCAGCTCGAGACATCGGCGACCAGCGGCACGTCGCCGCAATCGGGCAGCTCGTGGAACATGGTGCCGAAGATGGTGTTGTTCTGGCAGATGTAGACGTAGTCGAGCCCGTCGCCCGTGGCCTCGGCGGCAATGCGCGCGTTGACGTCGGCCATGGTGGGAATGCGGTCGAAATTGGTTTCCTCGGAGCTCGCGAGCAGCACCGCCTCGCCGTACTTGGCGGCCTCCTGGTACGCCTTGCTGGCGAAGTTGCCGGTCACGACGTAGCCGGCGCGGCCGCAGCGCATAAGGTTCATGGGGATGCCCGCAAACTGCAGCGTGGCGCCGCCCTGCAAAAACAGGACACGGTAGTTGTCGGGGATGCTCAGCAGGCGACGCAGGGTTGCCTCGGCGTCGTCGATGATCTGCTGGTACATACTAGATCGATGGCTCATCTCGAGCACGGACATGCCGCAGCCGCGGTAGTCCATCATCTCGTCGGCGATCTCGGCGAGCACGCTGGTGGGCAGCGCGGCCGGGCCAGCTGAGAAGTTGTGCACACGTGCCATCTTCTAGTTCCCCTCGTAGTCGTTTGAACGTTCGGGATACTTTAGCACAGTGCAGCGTCAGGCGCGACCGCATCACGGTAAAACTCGAGTGCGCCGCTATGATTTACAGGATGGTTACATGGGGGAGGGATCATCTCGAGGCTCGCATCCGATCCGCCTCGGCCTTTGCCTGTGTCCAAGGACGCACGCGGCCGTTAGCGAGGTCGTCGTAGCCACGCGTGATGGCACGTTGAATGTGATCTTCGTGTTCCTGAATGGTGGTTAGTGCGCGCGTCTGATCAGAAATAGGCTTTACGACAGGCATGCGAAACTCCATACATAGAAGCATATATATATAACTCTATGTTGAATATAGCGGAGGATGGCGTTGGACGTGTGCGTGCCTGCATTCGTAAGCGCGGTTGTCTGGCAAGTGTGATTTGGGGCGACCTCGTCAAAGCTTCTGAGCTGCGAAAATGACCGTTAACCGGATTTAATTTTGTTGCTCAACATTTGACACTCTGGGCGTGGTAACTTTTTTACCAACAGGTATGATTATTGTCATATGCGCCGCGCCTGCCTGCCGGGTTGCGGCGCACTTGTGACAGCCTTTGACACCCTTGGAGCGTGTACTGTGGATGTAACCACAAAAAGCGTTCGGGGGGGGGGTGCTCACCCGCGAGCAATTCCTCCCGCATGAGATGCGCATCGTCGCTGCCCTGCGTATGCAGGGCGCAAGCGACGAGCAGGTCATTGTACGCGTAAAGAGCGAGAACCTCTTTCAATATCCCACGGAGCGCATGGTCGCCAACCGCGCAACCGTGTGCCTTCGACGCCTCGACGCCATGGTGCCCACGGACGCCGCATGCGCCGCGCGCGGCATCGACCCCAATACCGCCGTCGAGGCTGCGTTATCCCTAACCGGCCTCATAGCATCCGGCACCCCCACGCAGACGGATCAGGCCATCTTCTACAGCATGATCTGCCGCTACGACATCGTGCGCGAGCTCGTGCTCGTCGAGGTGGGGGAGCGCCTGCAAAACTTCGATTATGCCTTCACGGCGGTTGACCTCAACGCCTTTATGACACGCTTTACCACGGAGTATCCGGACGCGGCCCGCTGGACCGAGGCCACGGTCAAGCGCATTAAGGGCTCGCTCCGCCAGACGCTCCGCCATGCCGGCCTTATCGGCGAGGGCCAGGGCCCGGAGTCCGAGCGCCTGTCACCACTCTTCCTCGATTCCGATGTCGAGCGAGCCTTGGTTCAGCTGGGCGAGCAGTCGCTTATCGCGGCCCTTACCGGCAGGGCGGTGATGTAGCGTGGCTCCCGTCAAAAGCGCCGTCGACCCTGTTATCACCCCGGCGACCGATCTCACCACCAATATCGGCATCCATTCCCGCAAGAGCGTCGTGGCGGCGCATGCCCGCTCCGAGCGTGCCTGTCAGGAATTTGAGCGCCGTGCGCAGCTTCTGCGCGAGTGCCTGTGCAGCGAGGACTTTTTGGCCAACAAGGGCATAGGCAATGAGATCGGCTTCCACACTTTTTGCTATGACCCCGCGCTGGAGTTTGAGGCGCGTGCATTATTTGACACCCTTTCACGCGATGCCGAGGCCGGCAAGCTTCCATGCACGCTCAAGGTCGTGAACCTTTACGACGCCGTGCTGGCAATTCTCGAAAAGCGCCGGGTCCTCAAGGCTATCCAGCGCCAAGAGGAGCGCCGCGGTACCCAGCGCGTGCTCGAGGACGTGGCCAAGTTCGCCTCGCCCGAGAAAGTTGCCGCGTACATCCTTGAGCAGACCGAGCCGTTCGCGCCCAGAGACGTCATTCTCCTCACCGGCGCGGGCGAGGTCTTCCCATTCTTTCGCATGCACACGCTTCTCCACTGCATGCTTGCGGATTTTGATGAGGTGCCTGTGGTCGCTGCCTATCCGGGCAGCTTCAACGGCTCTTCTTTCCAGCTCTTTAACCGTCTGCCGGCCGATAACTACTACCGCGCCATCGATATCTCGTAAGCACGGCTTCCCGCAGACAAGGCCCCGCCGCCGGTAACAACCCTTTGCCATAACGTTCCCAAACCCAAAGGAGCACCCATGGACAACACGATCATTCGCGACCTCTTTGCAAAAGACATTAACCGCTCCATCAACGGCGTGGTCAAGGTCCAGGATTCAAAAGATGGGTCCATCCGTCAGGAGCTTGACGAGTACGTGGTGACGCGCGAGCTGCAAGGGCACCTTGCCACGTTCTTCAAGGCATACGGTGATGCCATTGATGTGCCCACCGACAAGATCGGCGTGTGGATCAGTGGCTTCTTCGGTTCCGGTAAATCGCACTTCCTCAAGATGCTGAGCTACCTGCTCGAGAATCGCCAGATCGGTGGTAAGAGCGCCATCCGCTACTTTGACGGCAAAATCGTCGACCCCATGGTCGCGGCTGCCATGGAGCGCGCCTGCTCGGTGCCCACGCAGGCCATCCTCTTTAACATCGATAGCAAGGCGGGCCAGTGGAAGCAGGGTGATACGGCTCCCACGGCGCTGCTTCGCGGCTTTGAGCGCATGTTCTACGAGGCGCGCGGCTTCTACGGTGAGGACCTAAAGCTTGCAAAGCTCGAGGACCACATCGATTCCCTGGGCAAGACCCAGGAGTTCCGCGAGGCCTTTGAGCGCGTCAACGGCGAGTCCTGGCTCCAGACCCGCGACACCTACAGCTACTTTGAGGACGACGTCGTCGAGGTGCTGCAGAGCGTGCTCGGCATGAGCGAAAAGGCCGCATGGAACTGGCTCGAGGGTTCTGAGGACGAGGTTTTGGCCCCTGATGTCTTTGCCAAAAAGGTCAAGGACTACGTGGACGCTCAGGCAGCGGCCCACGGCGGCAACTTCCGTTTGCTCTTTATGGTCGACGAGGTGGGTCAGTTTATTACAAACGACCAGGACCCAAGCCTTATGCTGAGCCTTCAGACCATCGTCGAGGAGCTGGGTGCCGCCTGCGGTGGCCGCGTGTGGGTGATGGTCACGAGCCAGGAGGCCATCGACAACCTGAGCCTGCCCGTGGGCAACGACTTTTCAAAGATCCAAGGCCGCTTCAATACCCGCCTTTCGCTCTCCAGCTCTAGCGTGGACGAGGTCATCCAGCGCCGCGTGCTCGAGAAGACCGCGCCGGCGGCCGATATGCTTGCACAGGTCTACGAGCAAGACGCCGCCGTGCTCAAAAACAACTTTACCTTTGAGGGTGGCTCGCGCTCCGACCTTGCCGGCTTCGCCAACTCCAAGGAGTTTGTCGCCAGCTACCCGTTTGTGGGCTATCAGTTTAAGCTCCTGCCCGACGTGATGACCGAGGTACGCAAGCATGGTGTTAAGGCCAAGCACATGTCCACGGGCGAGCGCTCCATGCTGAGCGCATTCCAGGAGAGCGCTCAGGTCATCCAGCATGACCAGACCGGTGCGCTCGTGCCGTTCTGGCGCTTCTTCGACACTATCTCCAAAGATCTTGAGCACGGCATCAGCCTGGTGGTCGACCGCGCGGTCCGTGCGGCCGAGAACGCGGAGGGCCTTGAACCCTACGACGTTCAGGTGCTTAAGCTCCTGTACTTGATCCGCTACATCGGCTACGTCAAGGCCACGGTCGAGAACATCTCCATCCTTATGATCGATAGCCTGGACGTGGACAAGCGCGCCCTTAAGGACCGCGTCAAGGAATCTCTTGCCCGCTTGGAGCGCGAGAGCTACGTGGCACGCCAGGGCGATACCTATAGCTTCCTCACCGACGAGGAGCAGGAGATAGCGCAGGAGATCGCACGCACCCCGATCGACAACGCGAAGGTGATTGAGTACATCAAGAAGCGCCTGTTCGAAAGCATCTACACTGCGCGCAAACTCAACCGCGGGACCAACGACTTCCCCTTTGACCGCTACGTGGATGGCTCGATTCATGGATCCAACATGGGCGGCATGGAACTATCCGTGGTGACCATGGCCAGCGATCTGGGCCGTGCGGACGATGCCGAGCTGGCATTGAAATCCGTGGATAAGGCCATCGTGGCCTTGAGCGACGAGGTGGATTATTGGGCCTCACTCGTCAACGCCGCTAAGATTCGCATGTACGCCCAGACGCGCAACCTGCAGGAGCTACCGCCGAGTACCCGCCAGATCGTCGAGGCCAAAATGCGCGAGAAGGACTTTAACGAGAAAGAGGCTGACGCCCTTTTGGCTGAGGCGGTGCTCCATGCACGATGCGCCGTCAACGGGCGCATGATTGAGATCCGTGCTGCCAAACCCGCCCAGGTCTTTGAGCAGGTGCTGGCGCAGCTGTGCGATGTGGTCTTTGAAAAGGCCGGCTATATCGGCGCGCCGGTCACGAGCGATTCCGATATCCGCTCCACTCTGGCGGGCAACGTTCAAGCGGGGCTCGCTGGCATGAACGCGGGTAACACGCGTGCGCTCAAGGAGGTCGAGGACTACCTCAAAGTGCAGCACCAGCGCCATCTGGATACCGCTATGGGCGATATCCAGCGCCAGTACCAGCAAAGGCCCTTTGGCTGGCGCGAGGTCGACATCGCAAATGTGGTGGCGCAGCTTGTGGTGGAGCAGCGCGCGCAGGTGCTGTTTGGCGGCCAGACGGTTCAAGCTAACGATAGCCGCATGGTGGCGCTCCTGCGCAAGGATGCCGATAAGGCCCAGGTGCGCTTGCGCGTGCGCATGAGCGACCGGTTGCTGCGCGCCACGGGAGAGCTCATGCGTGATCTGTTTGATCTCAAGACCGTGCCCTCCAACGAGGATAAGCTCGTGGCCGAGCTCAAGGAGCGCCTTGAGGGCTTGCGCGAGGCGTGCCTCGCCATGGCACGCGACTACTACACGGGCATCAAGCCGGCCTACCCGTATCCCGGTGAGGACGAGTGCGAGAAGATGCGCTCGGAGGTGGCCGACGTCCTTAAGGACCAGAACGAGGCCGAGGCGTTCTTGACCACGTTCACCAAGCATGAGGACCGCTTGCTCGATGCCAAGGAAGACTTTGATAAGGTGGTTGAGTTCTTCGAGTCCAACCAGCGAACAGCGTTTGACCACGCCAAGGATTTCTTGAGCCGCACCGAGGGTATCGAGTATGCCTCCGATGACATTCCCAACGCGGTTGAGAATGTGGCAAAGGTGCGTGAGGTTCTCAAAGATCCCAAGCCCTACGGCCGCATTAAAGACCTGCAGCCGCTTATGGATCCCGTCGAGGACGACATGAAAAAGCTGCTGGGCATCCGCCGCAATGAGTTTTTGTGCCGAATCGAGAGCGATCTGCAAGACCTGCAGGCACAGGCTGAGAGTCAAAAGGGCTTTGTCAATCAAGCCAAGGATGCCATAGCAGACGCCGGCGCCAAATACGAGTCGTTCAAAAACCGTGCCCACAGTGCTCAAAGCCTCAACGAGCTGAGTGTTGCCGCGACTAACTGGGCCAACTGGCTCAGCGCAGCAACCAACGGGATGTACGACGCTGTGGATGCGGCCCGCATGCGTATGGACAACGAGCGCCGCACCACCGAGGTCACGAGTACGGGTGAGGTGGTCAAGAAGATCTCCAACAAGGCCGTTGCGTCGTCAGCGCCCACGCCTGCACCCGTGCCCCAGCGCAAGATCAAGACTGTGCGCCGCGCCGATCTGGCCAAGCCGAGTCGTCTCTTGTCCGCAGGGGACGTGGAGCGCTACGTGGACGACCTGCGCTCCCGCCTTATGCAGGCGCTCGCTGCAAACGACGAGATCCGTATCAACTAACCCGCGGAGCCACCGGTGCCAAAGCGCGCACCGGTGGCTTATGGCGTTTAGAAAGGCTCATCAACCATGAACGATTCTGCTCTTAAGAGCTTCTGCACCTGGGCCCGTACGGAGCTCATCAAAGGCGTGGAGGCGCAGATGGTGCGCTATGGCATCACCGAACCTGCACCCGCGCCCGTTGGGTCCGAGACCATCAACGGCCTGCCCCTAAGTCCGGCTGAGATTGAGCAACGCGACGAACTGCTGCGCATGCAGGCAGAGGTGGGTCACGAGGCGCTGCGCGACCGTGCGGCCTACACCTGGTTCAACCGCATCGTGGCCATTCGCTTCATGGATGCACGCGGATGGCTTCCCAGCCGCATGCGCATACTAAGTCGTGCGGACGGCAGCCATGGCAGCGAGGCCGTGGAGAACGCACTGGACGTGGAGATGGCGACGGTCGATACCGATCGCATAGCCGAGCTCAAGATGGCGGGCTTGGATGAACCGCTGTGGCGCTACCTGTTTGTTGCTCAGTGCGAGGAGCTTGCCGATTGCCTACCGGGCGTCTTTGAACGCGTGGGCGGAGCCATGGAGCTGCTGTTGCCCCAGGGGCTCATGATGGCCGACGGCGTGGTGGGCAAACTCAACGCAGTCCTCACTGACGAGGACTGGCGCGAGGGCGTGACCGTTCTGGGCTGGATGTATCAGTACTACAACGCTGACGTTAAAGACGAATTCTTCAAGTCCAAGCGCAAGGCAGCGGCGGCGGACATCGCTCCCGCCACGCAGCTCTTCACGCCCGAGTGGATTGTGCGCTATATGGTCGAGAACTCGCTCGGCCGTCTGTGGATGCTCAACAACCCGGGGAGTTCTCTACGCGAGCACATGAAATATTACATCGAGCCCGATGCTGCGCACGAGGACTTCATCCGCATCTCGGGCCCCGAGGAGATCACGCTCTGCGACCCCGCATGTGGCTCGGGCCATATCTTGGTCTATGCGTTTGAGCTGCTCTTCCATATGTACAAGGAGCGGAGCTATCGTGAGTGCGAGATTCCCGAGCTTATTCTTACCAAAAACCTTTCGGGTATGGAAATCGATTCCCGCGCGGCGCAGATTGCGGAGCTGGCGCTTGCCATGTGCGCACGCGAGTACGACCGTCGCTTTTTCAAGCGCGCCGTGCGCGCCGACGTTACCGTGCTCTCGAGCATCCCACTGGGGGAGGACGAGCTGCCGGGCAACAAGAAACTCGCCGAGGAGCTGAGTCATCTGGGTGAGATCGGCTCGCTTCTCAATCCTTCAGAGGCCGAGATTGACGAGCTCAAGGCTGCCGCCGCGAGCTGTTCCGACGACCTTTTTGCCGCTGCTACCAAAACTAAGCTCGAAAACGCTGCCGCCATCTGCGAGAAGCTGTCCCGTCGTTTTACCTGCACCGTGGCGAATCCTCCGTATATGGGCAGCAGCAGCTTTAACCCCTTCATGTCCAAGTGGGTCAAGAAGAACTATCCCGACGTGAAGAGCGACCTTTGCACGTGTTTTATCGAGCGCGGATTCAGCCTTGCCAAGGACCGCGGCTACGCGGCCATGGTCACCATGCAGAGCTGGATGTTCCTGGGAAGCTTCGAGAAGATACGCGCCAAGGTTATCGACAACAAGACAATCGTTTCCATGGCCCATCTGGGCCCTCGCGCGTTTGATGCTATCGGCGGCGAGGTCGTCAACGTTACCGCCGACGTCATCTACAACGGCCGCGCGGCATACGAGGGCGCCTACGTGCGCCTTGTTGATATCAACGGCTCTGAGGCCAAGAGGCTCAAACTGGTCGAGGCCATCCAAAACCCCGCCTGCGGCTGGTTCTACCGCCGCGACGCCGACACCTTCAAACAAATCCCCGGCACCCCCATAGCCTACTGGGCCAGCGACGCCCTTCTCGGTGCCTTTGGTTCCTTGAGGAAGTTATGCTCTGTGGCAAAGACATCCAAAGGCATTATCACCGGTGATAACGATAAGTTCATTCGCTTGTGGTGGGAGATCAAAGCGTCTTCAATTTGCATGAATGCAAGAAATAGTTTTGAAGCCTTTTCGTCTGGAAAGGAATGGTTCCCATGTGCTAAAGGCGGTGGCTTTCGAAAATGGTCCGGAAATCAAGAGAGTGTCGTTAGATGGGGCGATAACGGGAAAGCTGTTAAGCAAAATTCAAGAGAGTCTGGTTGTCATTGTCAAGATTACAACGATGATTTTAAATTCATACCGTCTGTCTCTTGGACTTGCGTTACGAGCGGTGAACCCTCTTTTCGATATGTATCCGGCTGTCTCTCTGAGCATGCTGGGATGAGCTATTTCCCAATGAAAGCTGATCCATTTGTGCTTCTAGCTCTCTGTAATTCATCAGTCATATGTGAGTGTCTCTCGATTCTTTCTCCAACGTTGAACGTTAACGCTGGGGAGGTTGATTCTCTGCCTGTTGCTTCTTCTGACGATCTTTGCGCTGCCTCCATTAGTAAGGAATGCGTCAGCCTGTCCAGGTGTGATTTCGACTCGTTTGAGACATCTTGGGGCTTCAATCGGTCTCCGCTGGTTTAGGGGGTTTGTATGAGTTATTGGAATTGGCTTTTACCGTCAATAGGGCTTCTGCTCTTATTTGCCGCGCTTTGGCTGTTCATTTATTTTGATTCCGTTCGCGCTGCGAAGAACAAAGTGCGGACTAAAAAACAATTAAATTATTTGATTAAGCAAAATTATGCCTCTGTTCTTATTTTTCTCATGCTCGCGCTTCCCGTTTTGCTTCAGCTTGTTTATTCAGCCGGCCCCTGTATTCCTGTAATTTCAGCAAGTGATGTTTTAACGTTCTGGGGCGTTGTTTTGGGACTCGCTTCTGGTTTCTATATCTGGCAGATTCAAAAAGATAAGGACAGGCAGGATGAAATGAATCGCTGCAAGCCTGTGTTTAACGTCTCGAGCTTCAGAAACGAAAATAAAGAACTCGCTGGTGTTCGTATTGATAGTAAATGCCTGGTCGCATTTGATGTCGTCAAAGTTTGTGGACTTGATAGAAAGCGCAGCGTTCAACCATTCGCTTCTGAAGGAGGATTTCGATAATTTCAAAGCGGAAACTACCAGTTCCAAATCAGGCGCTTCTTGGGGAAAAGGCACCTTTTTATCGTTTGAAGTTGTTGCCTCTGATGGGACTAATTGGGTATTAAATTACTCGTTTTCTCGTCCTGGTAAATATTGGACTTTATGTTCAACGCTTTTCTTTTCAAAAGATATCGAATAGTTGTTTGCTTTGCT
>URKC01000021.1:0-25763 GCA_900548295.1 uncultured Collinsella sp. | reverse complement strand
GTCGCGGCCCTGTTTGCGTTTCCCCAGATAAAACCTGCCAAAATAAACCTGTCCCTTTTTGGCAGCTTGGCGCGATATGATATATACGTTATATACAAGTTGCAAAGTGGGGTGGGGTTGCGGTAACGCAAGCCGGCGAAGGGGGCCGATATGATCAAGGCTGTCATTTTTGACATGGACGGAACGCTGGTCGATACCGAGCGTTTGGACATGAGGGCATGGAAGGTGGGCGCTGCCGAGCTGGGGATTGCGATTGATGATGCGCTGGTCCATCAGTTTATCGGTCGCTCGATGCCCGATGTCAGGGACATCCTTGAGGAGCATTACGGCAGCCGCGAAATCGTCGAGACGGTCGAAGCCCGCTACAGGGATGCTCTCGACGAGATGGTCAAGACCGATCTGGAGCTTAAGGCCGGCGCCGCCGAGTGCCTGGACGAGCTGCTGGCTGCGGGCTATCACGTGGGCCTTGCGACGTCGTCGCGCCGCGTTGCGGCCGAGCGCAACCTTAAGACGGTCGGCCTCTTTGATAGGTTTGAGACGGTGACCTGCAACGAGGATACCCTGAACGGCAAGCCCGATCCCGAGATCTACCTGCTCGCCTGCGAGCGCGCGGGCTTTGCTCCCGAGGAATGCGCCGTGGTCGAGGATTCCCGCAACGGCTGCGTCTCGGGCATCACGGCCGGCTGCCATGTGTTTGCCGTTCCCGACATCGTGCCGCTGCCGCAGGACGTGGTGGATGGCTGCGAGGCCGTGCTCGATACGCTGTTCGATCTGACGGCGGCGGTCAAGGCCGTGCGCTAAAGGTATGCGCCGAGGTTGATGACGGTAGCTTCGGCGTGGCCCCGCTTGCGTTTTCCCAGATAAAACCTGCCAAAATAAACCTGTCCCTTTTCAGCGGGTAAAACGGGAGCCGTTTCACCGCAACTTATGGCACGGTTGGGATGTGTACGCTTTAAAGAGCGGAGCCCATGGTTAGAGAGATGCGCTCGTCTCTCTAAACGTCTCTCTAAAGAGAACGTCGGTTAGAGAGATGGCCTTAGGTAATCTAGCAGTGAATTCGATACATCTCTCTAAATTTCTCTCTAAAAGAAGGTGCTCATCTCTCTAAAGTTAGAGAGATATACTAAGCTTTAGAGAGATAAATCTATTGTTTTAGAGAGATGGAATGCCAATGCTGTTGGATGAACCTCTTGGCCTTATCGTTGAGCGCCTTCGCAGGCGGGGGACCGATGACGCATCGGTAGAAGTTAAAGCCTGCACGAATAAATTGAGTGCAGACGTATGGGAGACAGTGAGTGCTTTTGCGAACACTGCGGGCGGGCTCATTATTTTGGGCCTGAACGAAGCCAAAGGATTTGTTCCTTCTGCCAACTTTGCTATCGACAGGGTACGCGACCAGTTTGTTTCGGGTATCGGAGACGGAGGCTCAGCGGCGGTGGTGACCCATGCGCCACGGTATGAGCTTGATCGAGGCGAGGTCGACGGGCTCCAGGTACTTCTGGTGCGCATCTTTGAACTTGAGCTCAAAGCGAAGCCGTGCTATATCGGCGCGCGCGGCGTGCAGAACGGTAGCTACAAGCGCGTGGATGATAAAGATATCAAGATGTCGCCCGCTGAGCTATATGAGCTACAGAGTGCGCTGCTTCCGAGTGATGCAGACGGTACGGTGGTTTCGGAGGCAACAGTCGAGGATTTGGATCCAGATGTCGTGCGGTCCATTATCGCAAATCGCCGGCTGCAGACCCCGCGCGTTTTGCGCGGGGCCGATACGCTGGAAAAGCAGCTGGCCAGACTCAATATCACTACAAAGGATGGAGCTGTGAAGCTCGCGGGGCTGCTGTCGGCGGGAATTTACCCCCAGCAGTTCTATCCCAAGCTGATGATCGATGTCGCCGTTCATTCCGATGTGGAAAAATCTGCTCCTGGGCAACCCCGGTTTATTGACCGCCAGCTGTGCGATGGCCCGATTCCGGCTTGCATCGAAGATGCCCTCGCTGCGATCGGACGAAACTTGCGCAAAGCGGCGATAGTGCGAGGCGCTGGTAGAAGGGAAGATTGGGAAGTACCCCAGGAGGTTTTGCGCGAGGCCTTGGCGAATGCCTGCATCCATCGAGAGTATTCGCCCATGTTTGTGGGGCAGGCCGTGAGCGTCGATATCTACCCAGACAGAATAGAGATCAAAAACCCCGGCGGGCTTTGGGGCGGAAAGACGGTGGACAATCTTGCGGACGGGGAATCGCGCTGCCGAAACCCAAAGCTCATGAGTCTGATGGGGGCGACGCCGTTAGAGCATGCTGAGGGGGCTGTTGCGGAAAGTCAGGGATCTGGCATCCCGGCTATGATTCGCGAGATGGAGTCTCGTTCGCTTGGCAGGCCGAAATTTATCGTTAAGGCCGATTCGTTTACGGTGCTGCTTTCCCGGCACGGGGCGGAGCTTGCTGAAAACCGCATGTGGATTCAGGGCCATGTGGACACCGAACTGACGCATCGCGAGGAAACATTGCTCATGTTTATGCGGGAGCATGGGTGCGTATGCGATGTTCAAAAAATACGAGAGGCTTTGAAGTGGGATTCGGATGACATTCGCCTGATCTGCGGGGGCCTTGTCGATAAACATGTCCTGTCAAAATGTGGCAAAGACACGTTTGAAATTATCGATATGAGCAGAGAATCGTCAGCTTCGACGGCGGATAGGATTTTGGAGGCTCTCGGCGCCGGAATGGATATGACGGCGCGAGAAATAGCGGTTGCATCGGGGGTCAAGATTTCGTCAGTCCGTTACCATCTGCCAAAACTGGCGGATAAAGGACTCATTGAAGTAATGGGTTCATCGACGAGCCGCAATCGCCGCTATCGGAAGAGGTAGATGTGGCTGAGTCGCCTCTCTAGTGTCTCTCAAAGATAGATGGATGCTAGAGAGGCGGTTGTCCTGCGATATTTCCCCAGATAAAACCTGCCAAAATAAACCTGTCCCTTTTTGGTAGGTTACTGGTTCATGTTGCCGTGGATGTAGGGGGTGACCTTGGGGGAGATATGGCCGCAGCCTAGGTTGCGCAGGGCAGATTCGATGGCGACGGGAAGCGGGGCCTTGCCCTCGTCGTTGACCGCGGTGCTGCTGAGGGCGGCGATCTTGGCGACGTCTGCCGGCGCGGCCTCGATATGCATGCAGCCGCCGACGAGGCGTGCGCGGACCTGGTCCAGGCCAAAGTCGTGCAGGTAGTCCTCACAGGCGCGGATTACATCGACCTTCTCGCGCGTGAGCTCCTCGCCCGTGGGGACACGCGTGGCCAGGCAGGCTCCTGCCGGCAGGTTCCAAACGGGATAGCCCCAGGCGCGCAGCAGCTCGCGCTCTTCGTCCTTGGTAAAGCCGACCTCCATAAGCGGCGAGCGCACGCCGAGCTCCTGGGCGGCGCGCATGCCGGGGCGGTAGTCGCCGCGGTCGCTTGCGTTGCTGCCGTCGATGACGGTGGGAAAGCCCAGCGACTTGGCGTGGTTGACGATGGCGGTAAAGCCGGCGCGCTTGCAGTGGTAGCAGCGGTCGGCATCGTTGCAGGCTACTTGGGGGAGCCGCAGCTGATCGACCGAAAGATTGAGCACGGGGAGCTTAAAATGCGGCCCTTCATTGGCCTGCCCGTCAACCGCCCGCTCAAACGAAGCCTGCTCGGGCGTGCCGATGAGCGGCGTGGTGAGGTGGACGAGAAGCGTGTCGGCAGGCATGATACGGGCGCAGACCGCGGCCAAAAAGCTGCTGTCGACGCCGCCGGAAAAGCCGATGGCGACGCGTCCATATGCCAAAAGCAGCTGCTCGAGCGCTGCGAGTTTGTCCTGAAGCCCCTCTGCAGGTGCGGTGGTGTCTGAAAGCATGAATCGATCCTTGCCGTTGAGTACTCGGTCGAAAACTATAATCCTACCGAGCCACTTGTCATAAGACTTCTATCTATGTAACGAAAGTGCAATATGCTATATACGTTATATACAAGTTTACAGGTGCGGTAAAGTTGCGGGAGTACAGCAGCGCGAAGAGATGGGGGACCGATATGATCAAGGCCGTTATTTTTGACATGGACGGAACGCTGGTCGACACCGAGCGTTTGGGTATCAAGGCGTGGAAGGCGGGCGCGGCCGAGCTGGGATTCGCGATTGATGAAGCGCTGATCCATCAGTTTATCGGCCGCACGCTGCCCGATGTTATGGACATCCTTGATAAGCATTACGGCAGCCATGAGACCACCGAGGCGATCTATCGTCGTCACAAGGAGATTCGCGACGAGATGGTCAAGACCGATCTGGAGCTTAAGGACGGTGCCGCCGAGTGCCTCGACGGGCTGCTGGCTGCGGGCTATCACGTGGGTCTTGCGACGTCGTCGCGTCACGTCACGGCCGAGCGCAACCTCAAAATGGTCGGTCTCTTTGACAAGTTTGAAACGGTGACCTGCGGCGAGGACGTCGTGCACGGCAAGCCCGACCCTGAGATGTACCTGCTCGCCTGCGAGCGCACGGGCTTTGCCCCCGAGGAGTGCGCCGTGGTCGAGGATTCGCGCAACGGTTGCGTCTCGGGCATCACGGCCGGTTGCCACGTGTTTGCCGTTCCCGACATCGTGCCGCTGCCGCAGGACGTGGTGGATGGCTGCGAGGCCGTGCTCGATACGCTGTTCGATCTGACGGCGGCGGTCAAGGCCGTGCGCTAGCGTTTGCACGCGAGTCGCCATGCCCCGCGCCCGATCCCGCAGGACGGTGACGGTAACGGCGCCTGCGTGGAGGCGCTGACGCAGTCAGCCCCTCTTATCACGCCAAGATTGCTGTTTTGGCCGATAAGAGGGGCATTGTGCTTTAAGCGACTGGGGCTGCGGCCTTGGTAAGGAGCTGGCGGAGGGTTATGACGCTACAAGTTACTCCAGGAGCCAGTCGATCACGTTGCGCTTGCGGACTCCTTCGTAGTTCGCGTCCGCAAACAGCGTGTCGAGCGTAAGAAGCGTCTTGGGGTAGTTGTCTCGGACCTTCTTAAAGGGGGCCAACTCTCGATTGAGGGTAGTTTCGTCGAGCGTTGTGGCTGAAACCTGAAAATAGGCTGTCTCGTCTGACTTTAGGGCAACAAAATCGATTTCCCCGCCGTCGATATCGCCCACGTAGACGTCGTATCCACGGCGTAGGAGCTCGAGATAAACAACATTTTCGAGGATATGACCGATATCGCTGCTTTGGGTTTTGACGAGAGCGCCTCTAAGTCCAAGGTCAACGGCGTAGTATTTGCCGTTTGTTGAAAGAAGCTGCCGACCGCGCACGTTATAGCGCGGAGCAAAGTACAGCACAAGGCTGTCTGTTAAGCCTTTGAGGTATTTGGCTACGGTTTTCTGGTCGGTTTTGTTGCCGTTGGACGAGAGCGTGTCGGAGATTTTTTTAATCGAGATCCGGTTTCCAATGCTATGGAGTAGGAACTTGGTGATATCGCGCAGGGTCGGGACGTCCGAGACCTTCAGGCGTTCGATAACGTCGCGTATGACGATGGTATCGTAGAGGCTCATAAGATAATCGCGCGCCTGGGGTCCCTGAATACCCGTCTCGGCGATAAAGGGAAAAGAGCCCTTGGTTATGTACTCGTCAAACAACTGCGCGGGAGCCTTTCCGTCATTGGTTTTTGCCGAGCAAAACTCTTTAAAGGATAGGGGCAGCATCTTGAGCTCTACGTAGCGGCCGGAGAGCAAAGTTGCCAGTTCGCTCGAGAGCAGATAAGCGTTGGAACCGGTTATGTAAAGGTCGACATTGTCCTTGATAAAAAGACTGTCGACGGCTTTTTCGAAATGCTCGACGTGCTGTATCTCGTCCAGAAAAACGTAGTTCATCTTATCGGGGACGAGTCTGGCGGAAATGTAGTCGTAGAGTGCTCTATACGACGTAAGCGACTCGAACTCCAGGTCTTCAAAGTTGAGGGATATAACCTGGTCGCCTGTGATTCCATGATCGCGCAGGTAGCAACGGTAGATTTCGAATAGCTTTGATTTGCCGGACCTTCGCACGCCCGAAACGACCTTGATGACGTGTGAGTCTTTCCACGAAATAAGCCAGTCGAGGTACTGTTTGCGATCAATCAGATTCATGAAACCCCTTTCTTGGCGAGAAAAAACTGGAGCAAAATCAATACTTATAGGAAATATCTAAAAATATGGAATTTAGTCTATTCTAACAAAAAAGTTAATGAAAAATGGATTACATTCCATAAATATCCGTAGCTGCAGGTCCGGCTAAACGGGGAGGGCACATGGGGCCAGTAAAAAACGCCGCAGCGGGCCTGTTTCCGTTGCGGCGTTTTTTGTTACAAGTAGGCGCCCAGGTTGATGTCGGTTATTGGGGCCGCGGATGGGCCCGTCGGGTGCTGCTCGGCTTTTTGGGTGCTCACACGCTCGAGCAAGAAGGGGCGCACGAGCTCCTGACGATTAATGTCCTCGGTGGCCGTGACCGTGGTGACGGTGCGCGCGGCGGAGCCGATGCGGACTCGTTTGGTCTTGGCGGCAGGTTTATCCTCGATTTGTTCCATGAGCAGCTGCACGCCCTTGCGGCCGATCTCGTAGCCCGGTGGTGCAACCGTGGTGAGGGGTACCGATCCGCTCCAGGCAAGCGGGTTGCCATCGCAGCCGGCAACAAGAATCTGGCCGGGGACGGAAATGCCCTTGTCGGTCAGCGCCGAGATAACGCCCGAGGCCAATACGTCAGTCAGGCCGATGACAAAATCGGGGCGCTCGTCAGCAGGGCGTTCGGCAATCTGGGTACCGATGCTGTAGCCGTCGGCTGCGGTATTCCACTCTCCGGCATCGATGACCTCAATTTTGATATCGGGATGCAGGGCAAGTGCCTTGTGGATGCCAAGGACGCGCAGGGTGAGCTGCATAAATGCCGCTCGGCCTACAACGACGATGCGGTGTGCGCCGCGGGCGATGGCGAGCTCGGCGATAATGCGCCCCTGTGCCTCGTTGTCGGCGGCCACGTAGTAACCGGGTTCTGAACAATGGACGTCCAGATGGACGATGGGGACGGGAATCTTGGTCATGGCGGGGTGCCAATCGAGGGACGCCATGGGCTGAACCATGACGCCGGACATCTGCGTGCCCATAAAGTAACGCAGGTAATGGTCCTCGAGAATATCGTCGTTATCGGCGTTGGCGATGAGCAGGTCGTAGCCGTGCTTGCGGGCCTCGTTGTGGGCGCCGCTGGCGATTTGGAGCGAAAAGCCGTGATCGAGACGGGGGAGCACCAGGCCAAAAGACTTGGTGGCGCCGCCCGCGAGCTGACGAGCGCTTTGGTTGGGCAGGTAGCCCAAGCGATTGATGGTCTCGTTGATGAGCTTGAGGGTCTCGGAGCGCAGCTTTTCGGGGTGGTTGAGCGCGTTGGAAACCGTGCCCAGCGAAACCCCGGCCTCGCGCGCGACGTCGCTGATTTTCACCTTTGCCATAGCGGCCCCTTTGATGCGTTTCAAGTACAAACCAGATTGTAGCATCCCAAACCTACCAAAAAGAGACAGGTTTATTTTGGCAGGTTTTATCTGGGGAAACGCCGTTGCCAGCGCGACCACCACAAAGGTGCCTGTCCCCATCGTGGTGGTTTGGGCATGTGTGCATCGGGTGGTATCTAAGTTGAGATACCACTTCTGGTATATCAGCTTGCGCCTGCGTGAGTACAATACTCGAACGTTATGCGTCTCAGCGCCCCTTGTGCGTGGACGTCTTGCAGTCACGCGAACGAAGGGATTTATCTTATGTGCGGAATCGTCGGCTACACCGGCTCTGATATTGCAAAGAACATCCTGGTCACGGGCCTCAAGCGTATGGAGTATCGCGGCTATGACTCCTCGGGCGTCGCGCTCGAGGTGGGCGAGGGCGCCGCGGCGCACCTCGACGTCATCCGCCGCGTGGGCAAGGTCGCGGGCCTAGAGAGCGAGCTTTCCAACATCGACAGCGACGCTACCTGCGGTATCGGCCACACCCGTTGGGCCACCCACGGCAAGCCCTCCGTCGTTAACGCTCACCCCCACACCAGTTGCGACGGTCGTATCGCCATCGTCCACAACGGCATCATCGAGAACTTCGCCGAGCTGCGCGAAGAGCTGGAGGGCCGCGGCCATCACTTTAAGAGCGAGACCGATACCGAGGTCTTCGCGCATCTGATCGAAGAGGCTTATGTCGAGACGCACGACCTGATGGCCTCCGTGCGCGAGGCTTGCACCCACGTGGTCGGTGCCTATGGTCTGGCCGCCGTGTGCGCTGACGAGCCCGGCGTGATCGCCGTGGCCCGCAAGGATTCCCCGATCGTAGTCGGCGTGGGCGAAACCGGTTCCTATGTTGCTTCCGACGTGATCGCGCTCATCGACGCCACCCGCGATGTCGTGGTGCTCGAGGACGGTCAGTTTGCCAAGCTTACGCCCGCAGGCGTCGAGTACACCGACGAGGCCGGCAACGTTATCGAGCCCAAGGTCACCCACATCGACTGGGACCTGGACATGGCAGAAAAGGGCGGTTATCCCGACTTTATGCTCAAGGAAATCCACGAGCAGCCTCGCGTTGTGCGCGATACCCTGGTGGGCCGCATGACCCCCGCCGGCGAGCTCGATATCGACGAGCTGGGCCTTTCGCTCGAGGAGCTCAACGACATCGACCGTGTCTACGTGATCGCTTGCGGCACCAGCTACCACGCCGGACTCATTGCCAAGAATCTCATTGAGGGCTGGGCTCGCATCCCCACCGAGGTGGAGGCGGCCAGCGAGTTCCGCTATCGCAATCCCATCATCACGCCGACGACGCTTGTCGTTGCCGTGTCCCAGTCGGGCGAGACGGCCGACACCCTTGCCGCCATTCGCGACGCGCGCATCAAGGGTGCCAAGGTCTTCGGCATCACCAACGTGGTTGGTAGCCCCGTGGCGCGTGAGAGCGACGGCGTCATCTACACTAAGGCCAACAAGGAGATCGCGGTCGCCTCGACCAAGAGCTTCATCGGCCAGGTCGTGAGCCTTACGCTTTTGGCTCTGCTGCTAGCGCAGGTTAAGTACCGTCTGACCACCAAACAGGCGCGCATGCTGTTCCGCGAGCTTTCCGATACGGCCGAGCAGATCCAGTGGATTTTGGATACCCAGACCGAGGCCGTTCATGAGGCCGCCCTGCTGTGCAAGGACGCGCAGTCCGCGCTGTTCGTGGGTCGCGGCATGGGTGCCGCTATTTCCTACGAGGGTGCGCTCAAGCTCAAGGAGGTCAGCTACCTGCACGCCGAGGCCTACGCCGCCGGTGAGATGAAGCACGGCCCCATTGCCCTGATCGACCCGGGCTTCCCTGTCATCGCTGTGGCCACCAAGAGTGCCACCTACGACAAGACCGTGTCGAACCTTATGGAGTGCAAGGCACGCGGCGCCAAGGTCATCGTCGTTGCCACCGAGGGCGACGAGGAGATCAACAAGATCGCCGACTGCATCGTCCGCGTGCCGGCAGTCCGAGACGTGTTCAGCCCCATCACGGCGAGCGTTCCTCTGCAGCTGCTCGCCCGCGAGGTCGCCATCCTGCGCGGCTGCGACGTCGACCAGCCCCGTAACCTGGCCAAGAGCGTCACGGTAGAGTAGTTGGTTCCGCCGTTCTAGCGACTAAGGCCCGGCTCCGCATCAAGACGGAGCCGGGCCTTGTTGCATTTGCCCAGATAAAACCTGCCAAAATAAACCTGTCCCTTTTTGGCAGGTTAGCGAAGCTTGCTGGTCTCGAAGTACTCGGGGAATTGGTCCAGAACTTCGGTTTGGTTGCGGAACATCATGTGCAGGTGCTTGCTGACCAAAAAGCTCGCCTCGATGGGGTCGCGGCCGGCGATGGCGCGGCGGATTTGCTTGTGCTCGTTAACAATCTCCTGATTGTCGAGCCTCTGCGTGGCGGCGCGCAGCCAGCGGAAGCGCTCCAGGTCGGCATTGGTCTCTTCGAGCCACGACCAAACGGTGCTGCGACATGCGATGCTAAAAATCATGTGATGCATGAGGTTGTCGCTCAAAAAGAAGCCGATGCGATCCTCTTCGGCCATGGCTTTTTCCTGCAGCACGATGGCGCGGTCGAGCTGCTCGATGCCGGCCGACGTGGCTCGCGCACAGCACTCCACAATCACCTGCTTTTCCAGATGTTCGCGGATGTAGCAGGCACTCTCGGCAAGGGTGAGGTTGATGGGTGAGACGTAGGTGCCGCTCTGGGGCACGGTGCGCACCAGGCCTTCCTGCGCCAAGCGAACCAAAGCCTCGCGCACAGGCGTGCGCCCCATATCCAGGTCGTCGCAAAGTTGCTTGACGCCCAGCTTTTCGCCCGGCTTGTAGTCCAGGTAGACGATTTTGCGTCGAATGGTGTGGTAGGACTGGTCCTGTAGGCTCGTTTCCTGCTCGCCGACGTGCATCGATTCTTCCATAGCGCCTCGCAACTGTTCTATCAAACTCATATGTCAGTTGTTAATTATGCCGCGAATCAGCTCTCCGCGGTGGGTAATTCGGCTGTTGCCCAAGAACTATTGCGGCATCTTAGTCTGTGTTTGCGCAAGGCTGCGCTCAATGTTGCCGTATCATAAGCCGTCGCAAACGTGAAATAGAAAGAAGGAATCCCATATGCAACTGGCAAATATCGTACGCGAGCGCTGGAAAGGCGTTTTGTTCTGCCTGATCATCGCCATTCCCGCGACGTTGCTCGGCAAACAAATTGAGGTGGTCGGCGGTCCGGTATTCGCCATCCTCTTTGGCATGGTCCTGGCGCTCGTCTTTTCCAAGAATCGTCGCGAACAGCTCGCCGCCGGCGTCACCTATACGTCTAAAAAAGTCTTGCAGTACGCGGTAATCCTGCTTGGCTTTGGCATGAACCTCTCGCAGATTCTGTCCAAGGGCGCCCAGTCGCTGCCGATTATCGTGGCGACAATCTCGACTTCGCTTGTCATTGCCTTTGTGCTCTGCCGCGTTATGAACGTGCCGAGTAAGATCGCGACGCTTGTGGGTGTGGGCTCGTCGATTTGCGGCGGTTCTGCCATCGCCGCGACCGCGCCCGTCATCGATGCCGACGATCGCGAGATTGCCCAGGCCATTTCGGTCATCTTCCTGTTTAACGTTATCGCGGCGCTCGTGTTTCCGACGCTCGGCGGTATGCTCGGGCTGACAGACGAGGGCTTTGGCCTGTTTGCCGGCACCGCCATCAACGACACCTCGTCCGTAACGGCTGCGGCGAGCGCCTGGGACAGCATGCATCCCGGCGCCAATGTGCTCGAGAGCGCCACGGTGGTCAAGCTCACCAGAACGCTGGCCATTATTCCCATCACGTTGGTCCTCGCATGCTGGCAGATGCATCTGGCGCGCAAGGCCGGCGGCGACGCCAAAAGCACGTTCTCGCTTAAACGCGCGTTTCCCATGTTTGTGCTGTTCTTTGTGCTGGCGAGCGTAATCACCACGGTGCTTCAGCTTCCCGCGTCCATTACGGCGCCCATCAAGGAGCTGTCGAAGTTCTTTATCGTGATGGCCATGGCGGCTATTGGCTTTAATACCGATATCGTCGAACTTGTCAAAAAGGGCGGCAAGCCCATCGCGCTGGGCTTTTGCTGCTGGATTGGCATTGCGTGCATGAGTTTGGGGATGCAGCACGTGCTGGGAATCTGGTAGAGAAGTAGCTTATTTGCGTGCTGCGTGCTGCGTGCTGGTGAGCGCATTCTCACGGTGGAGCGATAGGAGCTCTTGCGGGTATGGCTTGTCCGCAGGTTTATAAGTCCCGAAGAGCTCTTATCGCCCCGCCAGGATGGCGATGCGGGGCAACACCTATACTCGCAGGTCGGCGCTTTCTGCCCTATAGTGTTTGGTGAGCAATATCGTTCAATTTTGAAACACTCGGTCGTGCGACCGTCGGCGGCTGCACGTCGCCGCGGACAGGGGCAAATTATGGATAGCGATGCCAAGCTGAACATCTTGACCGAGGCCCTGGCTGCTGCCGGGGCCTCGGCATTGGCAATCGATGTGCGTGGGGACGTCGCGATTTCGACCATGAATGACGCGGCGCTTGAGCGGGATGTGGCGGCTTTTGTCGCTGAGCGCCTCGACCGTATAGGAGACGGCGCGCGTCTGGTTATGGGACGTGCAGGTACGCGCCTGAGTCTGACCGTTCGCCCCACCGACAAAGAGGGTGGGGGCCTTTGGGTCGTCGTGGTCCGCGAGGTGCGCGGCGCCGCGGCACATGCGGGCATCGAGTGGCTCAACGCCGACGAAGTTGAGGCCCGCTACGAATCGAGCGCGTACGGCATCGTTGAGGGGGCGGCCTCGGTAGCTGCGCCGGTCGCCGAGAGCTACGCGCGCGGTGTGCCCCTTATGCTCGAGGGCGAGCTGGGAGCGGGTCAGATCGAGATCGCCAAGCGCCTCTATCTGGACGGTCCTTTTGCCGATCAACCCTTTGTTGCCGTTGCGCTCGATGAGCTTACCGATCGCGGTTGGCGCCACGTGCTCAAAAGCGCCGAATCGCCGTTGTTCCAAACGGGGCTGACACTTTGCATTGCGGGCTGGAATGCGGTTGGCCCCCAGCGCCTTCGCGAGCTCGTTTCCACGATGGCCGACACCGCGTTGGCGACGCGCTGCCATGTGGTGCTGACGGCGAATGACATGCCGGGCGGCAGCGAAAGTGATCAAGCCGCCTTTGTGACCGAGCGCTTCGCCTGTGCGGTGAGCGTGGCGCCGGCAATCGTCGAGCAGGGAGCCGCGTCGACGAAGGTTGCGCGCTATTTGGAATATCTCGCTGGTGCATTTGGGACGGCAGCGCCCATGCTGTCTGCCGCGGCGACGAAGGCGCTCGATGCTTACCGCTGGCCGCGCAACTATCTGCAGCTCCGCGAGGTCTCGGAACGACTGTATATATTGGTGGGGACGGGCACGGTGGATCGCGCTGTGGCGGAGGAAGTGCTAGCCCAAGAGGACGTGATTAAGACCGCAACCTTTGGCGCCCCGACACTCGAAAGCGACCTGTATATCCTGCGACCGTTGGCCGATACCGAGCGAGATATCGCGCATCTGGTTGTAGATCATCTCCACGGCAACCGAACCCGTGCGGCGGAGGTGCTGGGCATAAGCCGAACAACGCTGTGGCGCTTGCTGAAGGACGATGACCGTTGAGCGAGGCGCCCGTGACCGCGCGCGACGCGTGTGCTACAGTCCAAAGCGTTATTGTTTCGATTTGGTTACGGCGTGCGGGGGCGTATGGCTGAGACTACAAAACCGAGCCGCAGAAGGCGGAGCGCCGCACCGGTCAACCGACGCACGACATCGGTGACGTGGGGCAAACACGCCTCGGGGTTTGACGGCTCGTTCAAGCGCACTAAATACGGCTATCCTTCGACAGGTGCTCGCTTGGCAATGCAGGCAGAGTCCTCGCTGTGGGGCCGCAAACGCGTGGTGGGCTCAAAGCTCAAGCACGACGGCACGCTCGGCTACATCAGCCGCGGGGCGGCTCGTCGCAGCGGGCTCAATCCCGCCGGCTGGCATCGCTACGTGCCGATCGTGGCTGTCGTTGCAGCAATCATCATCGCACTCGCTGCGCTTGGCTACGCCGGCGGCGGCGCCAACTTGGACGCAATGTTTAAATCGCCCGAGCTCGCACATGCAGGCATAGAAGTTGTCGAGGGCGCACAGGTCCAGACGGGCGTCGCGCCCCAGCGCGGAATCGTTGCGGCAGCTTCCACTATCGCCGATGCGCAAAAGGACGAGGACGAACAGGGCGACGGCGCCGAAACGACTCAAACGAACGAAACGACGACAACTCCACCGGCAAGATAAGTTGCGAGCGGGTCCGCCGTTCGTTAGAACGGCGGAACTAATTACTTTACATACACCACGTTGTCGCGGCGGGGTTTGGGCTCGGGTAGCGTGTCCTCGGCATAGCCCAGAATGCAGTGACCGACACCGCGCAGGCTGCCGTCGGCGGGCAGGCCCCAGCTTGCCAGCAGTTCCAAGCCTTCGGGCGAGTCGAAGACCTCATGTGCGCGGTGAATCCAGCACGAATCGACACCCAGTGCATAGGCGGCGTTGAGCAAGTTGCCCATGGCGAGCGAGCCGTCTTCCAGATGTGTGGGCACGCTGCGGTCAACCAGCACCACCACAACGGTCTTGGCGCCATAGAAGGGGTCGCCGTTGCTGCCCATGACCTGGGCGTTGAGCTGCGAGAGACGCTTGACGGTCGTGGGGTCGGTGACGGCGACAAACGTCACCGGCTGGCGCCCCATGCCGCTCGGTGCATATTGGCCGGCTTCGATAATACGTGCAAGCTTTTCGGCCTCGACGGGACGATCGCTGTAGTTGCGGCAGCTGCGGCGGTGAATGAGCGCTTCGATAGTCTCCATGGTGTCTCCTTGCGGTGGCGTTGCAGATGTCCCGTTCATACCCGCCGGGCTCAAACGATAGACGGTCAATTGCCCGGCCAAAAGGATAGATTCCAATTGGGAAAGTAGGTTTGCATAAAAGTACCTTCAGAATGTGACAAACAAATGGGATGGTTAAACGTTTTATCCCGTCTACCCTGCGGTTTTTTACCACTTGCCTAAATGACGAACGCATAACCTCTGATAAAGGTTTTACTAAAGGAGTACCAACGTTTATCAATGCGCCGTGGTGGCGCCGGGCCAGGAGGTAACATCATGTTCCAGGCTGGAGATGTCGTCGAGACCGATTTCGAAGGATTTCTGAAGCTGCTGCGTTCCAAGACGCGCGCTTTCGTGTCGATTAACGATCACGAGTACTACATCACGCACACCGATGGCTATTGGCGTGTTCAGGATTGCGAGGCCCTCAACGACAAGGGCCACTTTACTGACTGCTCCGAGCTGGTCAACACGGTCTGCGAGGTCGTCGAGCTGCCGTGGATTGCCGGCAAGAGCCTGCATGATAGCTTCTCGGGCGCTACGGTCTATGAGGCCGTCGCCGCTTAACAGGCAATAAAACCCGATTTTCACGTGACCGCTGGCGCTGCCCCCGCGCCGGCGGTCTTTTTCTGCCGATAGGCCATAAAAGTGCAAACATTTGCGGAGCGACTGTTGACGATAGTCAAAACTCGGACTAATCTAGAGACATAAATTGGTCAAAAATCGGACAATCGAATGGTGGGATAGATGAATAGCGCTGTTACACTGGTCGACTTCGACCGGTTGCTCAATGGACTCTACCATATTTATTCGGAGTTCTCGCGCGCCTGCGGTCTTTCGGACTGCGCTTACTGGATGCTCGTCGATACCAGCACGGCGGGCGGCAGTGTTGCCGTAAGCCGTCTGACAAGCGAATGGTTCTACAGCAAGCAGACTATCAACTCGGCAATTAAAACCTTGACGGCGCGGGGCTTCGCAACGTTGGAGTTTGCCGAAGGCAGCCGTAAGAACAAGGTTGTGTGTTTGACCGAAGCGGGCATGCGGTTTGCCGAGCAATATGCGCTGCCGGCGCAAGAAGCCGAGCAACAGGCTTTCGAAGTGCTCGAGCCCTGGGAACAACGCGAAATCATGCGCCTAATCGGAAAATTTTCCCATGCGCTCGGCGATGAGTGCGATGCCTTTAAGCAGCATATCGCTGCCGAGAGCCAGGCCGAGAATCAAGGAGAGGGGGAGTCGTGCGACTCTTAATGAGGTTTATGAAGCCGTATCGCGGGCTTGTCGCGGTGACGTTGTTGGTGCTGCTAATCGACAACGTCGGTACGCTGTTGGTTCCCACGATGCTGGCGAACATGGTCAACACCGGCATCACCACGGGCGATGTCGACTACATCCTGCGCAACGGCCTCTACATGCTTATTGCGACCGGCATGGCCAGCGGCGGCGCGGTGCTGGGCTGCTATCTTTCGGCGCGCCTGGCCGCCAACGTGGCCTGCGATATCCGCAACGCCGTCTACGACAAGTCGCTTGAGCTGTCTGCCAGCGACTTTGAGTGCTTTGGCACGGGCTCGATGATCACGCGTTCGCTCAACGACATCAACGTGATCCAGCAGGCGATTCTGCAGACGATTCAACTGGTGCTGCCGGTGCCGTTTTTGGCCGTGGCGGGCATCATCTTTGCCTGGCTCATCGATCCCGCCATGGGCACGCTGCTGGGCGTCGTGGTTGCGATCGTGCTGGTGGCGGCGGTCTTTACGGTCGCTAACGCCGCGCCGATCTTTATGCGCCTGCAGAGCTTTATCGACCGCATGAACGTGGTGCTGCGCGAGAACATCGTGGGCGTTCGCGTCATCCGCGCCTTTAATAAAGAGCGCCACGAGGAGCAGCGCTTGGACGAGGTGTTTAGCGATTACGCGGCCAACGCCATCAAGGTCAACCACCTGTTTGTGGGCCTCGATAGCTCCAGCTTCTTTCTGATGAACATCGCCGAGGTGGCGGTGCTGTGGGTGGGAGGCAACCGCGTAGGCGTCCACGCCATGCAAATCGGCAGCATCTCGGCCGTGCTGGAATACGCGATTCTGATCCTGTTCTTTGTGATGATGGCGCAGATGGTGATTCTGACGCTTCCGCGCGCCGCGGCGTGCCTCAACCGTGCACAACAGGTGCTGGAGATTGAGCCGAGCATCGTCGATGGCGAGCGAACGCTCGGCGCAGGCGCGTCCGACTCAAAGGACGGAGCAGATGCGGTCGCCGTGTTCGACCATATGTCGTTCCGTTTTGACGACGCCGACGAGGACACCCTGTGCGATCTGAACTTTACCTGTCGCCGTGGCCAAACGACCGCAATTGTGGGCTCGACGGGATCGGGTAAATCGACGGTGGCCAAGCTCTTGTTGCGTTTTCACGATGCCTCGAAGGGTGCCATACGCCTCAACGGTGTTGACCTGCGCGACCTTTCGCAAGACGAGATTCGCGGGCATATCGCTTACGTGCCGCAGAAGGCGTGGCTGTTCTCGGGCACGGTGGCGAGCAACCTGCGCTATGGCAACGAGGGTGCGACCGAGGCCGACATGCTTCACGCGCTGCGGGTTGCCCAGAGCACCTTTGTGCTCGATCAACCGCAGGGACTCGATACCCCGGTGGCGCAGGGCGGTACGAACTTCTCGGGCGGTCAGCGCCAGCGCCTGGCCATCGCCCGTGCGCTCATGAAGCACGCTGATCTGTATATCTTCGACGATAGCTTTTCGGCCCTGGACTTTAAGACCGACGCGGCCCTGCGCCATGCGCTGCAGGACGAGACGCGCGATGCCGCGGTGCTCATCATCGCGCAGCGTATCTCGACCATTCTGCATGCCGACCAGATCGTGGTGCTCAAGGATGGCGAGGTTGTGGGCTTGGGCACGCACGACGAGTTGATGGAGACCTGCGAGGTGTACCGCGCCATTGCGGAATCGCAGATGAAGGGAGGTGAGTAGCATGACCGAGGAGCTCAAGAAACAGGGCGTCGTTGATGACGCCGTGGCAGCAGGGACGGCTGAGGAGACGACGGTCGCGCCCGGTCTGGATGATGCCGCCAAGGCTGCAGCCGAACGCGAGGCTCGCCGCCAAGCGCTCTACGAGGAAAACGAACGCGCCGAGGACGAGCGCGCCCGCGCTGAGGCAGAGCGCATGCGCGATGTGGGCGACGAGGACGAGGACGAGAAACCCAGTGACACCTGGGCGACGGTGCGCCGTCTGTGGAGCGAGGCCGCCGGCGATCACTGGCGCTTCTACCTCGTGTTCGCGAGCATCGTGTTCTACGCCATCTTTAACACCGCGGCGCCGGCGTACAGCGCCCGCGTCATCGATGAGCTGTGGGGACACGTGAAGCTGGCGTTTGCCAACGACACCACCTTCAGCATCACTTGGGAGAACTGCGGCAGGACCATCTTCATCTACTTTATGATCTGGACGGCCGCCGCCTCGTTCTACGCGCTCCAGAGCTTTTTGATGTCGAGCGTGGCCGAACGCCTCAACCTGCGTCTGCGTAACCGTATCGCTCAAAAGCTCAACCGTCTGCCGCTTGCCTATTTTGACGCGCATCGTCCCGGCGAGGTCGTCAGCCGCGCGACCAACGACCTGGACAAGATGTCCGAAAGCATGCAGCGCGGCTTGCTGCAGCTTCTGGTGTCGATCGGTACCGTGGTGGGCGCCGTGAGCGTGATGTTCGTGTTTAGCGTGCCGCTCACGCTGGTCTTTTTGTTCTTTACGGCGTTGTCGCTGCTGGTGACCAAAGTGGTCTCGCGTCGCACACATGACGTGACCGGCGAGCGCCAGGAGTGGGTGTCCAAGATTACGAGTGCGGTCGAGGAAGGCTATTCGGGCCGTCTGGTGATTCGTGCGTTTAACCGCGAGCGTCAGAGCTCTGCCGAAGTGCATGAGGCCTCGAGGGAGCTGGCGCGCGTGAGTACCAAGGCCGACTTTATGATCAATGCCGTCGGTCCTGCGGTGCGCTTTATCGGCCGTTTGGCACAGATCGTGATCGCGCTCGTGGGTTGCAGCATGCTGGTTGCCGGTCATATGACTGTCGGCGTGTTCCAGGCGTTCTTCCAGTTTATCTACGAGGCGTCCGAGCCCATGACGCAACTCTCGTTTACCTTCAACTCGCTGCAGAGCGCGCTGGCGAGCGCGGAGCGCGTGTTCGACCTGCTCGATGAGCCCGAGATGGAGGCCGATCCGCTGCCGGACGAGGCCGCCAAGCTGCCGGGTCGCGTTGAAGGCCGCGTCGCTTTTGAGCATGTGCGCTTTGGCTATTCGCCCGACAAGCCGCTTATGCGCGACGTGTCGTTTACCGCCGAGCCGGGCCAGAAGATCGCCGTGGTGGGAACCACGGGCGCGGGTAAGACCACGCTCATCAACCTGCTCATGCGCTTCTATGAGATTGACGGCGGGCGCATTACGCTCGATGGCGTGGATACGAGTCGTATGGATCGTGGCGAGCTGCGGCGGCAGTTTGGCATGGTGTTGCAGGACGCCTGGCTGTTCGACGGAACGATTGCCGAGAATATTGCCTATGGCTACCCCGAAGCGACGCACGATGAGATCGTGGCGGCCGCACGCGCCGCGCAGGTCGACTTCTTTGTGCGCACCATGCCGCAGGGCTACGACACGCGGGTGGCCAACGATGCCGAAAGCATCAGCCAGGGCCAGCGTCAGCTGCTGACCATCGCGCGCGTGCTGCTCAACAACCCGGCGATTCTCATTCTGGACGAGGCGACGTCGAGCGTGGACACGCGCACCGAGCTCGCCATCGGCCGTGCCATGGATGCGCTCATGCGCGGGCGCACGAGCTTTGTGATCGCGCATCGTCTGTCGACGATCGTCGATGCCGACCTCATCCTGGTCATGGATCACGGCAATATCATCGAGCAGGGCACGCATAAGGAGCTGCTGGCTGCCGAGGGCGCTTATGCCGACCTCTATCTGAGCCAGTTTGCTTAATGTGGCAAAGGGACAGTCCCGCATGTCACATTGGAAACAAGGCGCGCCGGGGATGAATTCCCTGGCGCGCCTTCTTGCGTTGATGCGGGTCTGTACCGTTCGCAGCCCTAGTGCTCGTCCACGAGCTTGGCGACGAGGGCCTTGAGCTCGGCCACCTCTCGCTCGAGTTCCTTGACGCGGCGGGCATTCTCGGTGATGCCCTGGCGGTTGAGGGCGCTCTGCTCGGCGGCGTCATCGGGCATGTACTCGCGATGCTGCTTGGCATCGAAGCTTTCTTCGAACACGCGGCAGCCGTTGCGCTTGATGATGCGGCCTGGCACGCCCACGACGGTGCAGTTATCGGGCACGTCTTTGACGACGACCGAGTTGCCGCCGATCTTGACGTTGTTGCCGATGCGAATGTTGCCGAGCACCTTGGCGCCTGTGCCCACAGTGACGTTATTGCCGAGCGTTGGGTGGCGCTTACCGGTCTCGTTGCCGGTACCGCCGAGCGTGACGCCCTGGTAGAGCACGCAGTTGTCGCCCACAATGGTGGTCTCGCCGATGACGACGCCCATGGCATGGTCGATAAAGAAGTGCTTGCCGATCTGCGCGGCGGGATGAATCTCGACGCCGGTGATATGACGGGTGAGCTGCGAGAGCACGCGGGCGAGCGAGCGATGACCGTGCTCCCAGAGCCAGTGCTCGGGCACGTGGTTCCACTTGGCATGCAGACCGGGGTACGAAAGGAAAATGACCAGGCCGTTTTGCGCAGCGGGGTCCTGCGCCTGGACGGTCTTGATGTCCTCGCGAATGGTACTGATAAAGCTCACCGGCCGCCCTCCCTTAGCGCCATGGCAATGCGATTCAATAAAGTATAGCGATTCGCTAGGGATTAGGAAGGACAATCTTGGCGGCATTGCGCAACAGGTGTCAGTTATGCAAACTTGCTGGTAATGGAGTCATGCTTTTGTGGGGTTGCGCACGAGGGGGCGCCGCAACCGTATACTGGTCAACTTGGACGTATCCGCGCCCACAACTGAGAGGTTTTACTTCATGGGTTTCATTAATTTTATCGCCGAGCTGCTCAAGGACCCGCGCACCGCGATTGCCAGCTGGATTGCCGCCGGCCCGCTTATGGCCTACGGCTGCGTGTTCCTGATCATCTTTATCGAGACGGGTGTGGTGTTCTTCCCGTTCCTTCCCGGCGATTCGCTGCTGTTCGCCTCGGGCTTCTTTGCCCACAACGGCGGCTTTAACATCGTGGCCCTGCTGGCCGTCGCATGGGCTGCTGCCATCTTGGGCGATCAGTGCAACTTTATGATCGGCCATTTCTTCGGTCAAAAGATCATCGCCTCGGGCAAAGTGAAGGCCATGACGCCCGAGCGCATCAAAAAGTCCGAGGAATTCCTGGACAAATGGGGCCACCTGGCCATCTTCCTGGGTCGCTTCTTCCCGTTTATCCGCACCTTTGTGCCCTTCATCGCCGGCATGGGCGGCATGCATTGGCGCAACTTTGTCATCTTTAACGTGTTGGGCGGCATTACCTGGTCGACGGTCTTCACTCTGCTGGGCTACTTCTTTGGCGGCATCCCCTTTGTGCAGGAGCACTTTGAGCTGCTGATTATCGGCATCGTCGCCGTGTCGATCATCCCGACCGTGGTCGGTCTGGTTAAGGCTAAGCTGGGCAAAAAGAACGCGTAGCTCGAGCCAGCGCGCAAACCGTGCCGTTGAGGCCCGTCACCCTTTACGGTGGCGGGCCTTTCTGCTTCGGTCAAATGAAAATACTTTACTTAGTTAAAGAAAAGCGTTTTATCAGACGCGTACGGGGAGTACAATCTCGTGCATGCGAATCGACGTGCCATCGGCTTTGATGCCGTTCGCGTGTCCCGTCCGGCTCTACGCTCCGGGCGTGCGACGTTGCGACGCGGTCGGCTTCGGTCTTTGCGTGCGGGTTCGCGAGTATGCAACTGTGTATGTAAGGAGCGACATATGACTGTCGAGAAGAAGGATATCGATTGGGGTAGCCTCGGCTTTGGCTACATGAAAACCGATTACAGCTACGAGGCCCATTGGAAGGATGGCAAGTGGGACGAGGGCGGCCTGACCACCGACCACACCCTGCATGTTTCCGAGTGCGGCGGCATCTTCCATTACTGCCAGGAGGTCTTTGAGGGCCTGAAGGCCTACACCGCCGAGGACGGCAGCATCGTCTGCTTCCGTCCCGACATGAACGCCGAGCGTATGTATAACTCTGCCCAGCGCCTCGAGATGCCCCCGTTCCCCAAGGACAAGTTTGTTGAGGCCGTCAAGCAGGTCGTTTCTGCCAACGCCGCCTGGGTTCCGCCCTTCGGCTCCGGTGCAACCCTGTACGTGCGTCCGTTTATGATCGGCTCTGGTGACGTGATCGGCGTGGCTCCCGCTCCTGAGTACACGTTCCGCATTCTCGTGACCCCGGTCGGTCCGTACTTTAAGGGTGGCCTCAAGCCCGTCAAGCTGCGCGTTTCCGAGTACGACCGCGCCGCACCGCACGGCACCGGCAACATCAAGGCTGGCCTGAACTACGCCATGTCCCTCAAGCCCACGATGGAGGCCCATCGCGAGGGCTATGCCGAGAACCTGTATCTCGACTCTGAGTCCCGCACCTATGTCGAGGAGACCGGCGGCGCGAACGTTCTGTTCGTGAAGGAGGACGGCACGCTCGTCGTTCCGCAGTCGCACACCGACTCCATCTTGCCCTCCATCACCCGTCGTTCGCTTGTTCAGGTTGCCGAGGACCTGGGCATGACCGTTGACCAGCGTCCCGTCGAGTGGGCTGAGGTCAAGTCCGGCACCTTTGTTGAGTGCGGCCTGTGCGGCACCGCTGCCGTCATTTCCCCGGTGGGCGAGATCGACAACAAGGTCTATGGTGCCGATGAGACCGTGACCTTCCCGGCTGGCTACACCGAGATTGGCCCCGTGATGAAGAAGCTCCGCGAGACCCTGACCGGCATCCAATCTGGTGCTGTCGAGGATAAGCACGACTGGGTTTACACCGTCGCGTAAGCTGCCATAGCTGTTCGGCCCGAGGGCAACCTTCCTTTCCGGCGCGTCCTCGGACATGCAAGAACCTCCGCAGCGCACTTCGTGCGGCGGAGGTTCTTTCGTCCTGCGGAGTGTCCGCGAAGGTTAGCCCTCAGACCCTGCTACGACTACGTCCTCGGATTGTGGGGCTGAACGAGGGGCGTGGTTGGTGGGGCCTTTTATCCCGGTCGCTGTTTCGCGGCTTTGCCGCGAAACCACGCGCTGCTTTGGGCATAGAGGGGGACCTGGTTGCGGACTCAGATGACCTAGAGAGATATGGGTGCAAACGAGAAATCGTTGTTGGGGTCGTCCTTTTCCATAAACTCATCGAGACAGAATGTCATATAGATTGGAACGTAAAGGATCTTGCCCTCTTTGCAAAGGTTTTCGTGGCTCAGCACAACGGCCTCGGGAATTTTGTACTCGCCCACACTCATCAAACGGTCGAGGGCTGCATGTGCTCGAACTTTCTTGCCCGATTTGACTTCGATTGGGACAACATGCCCGCGGGCACCTTCGATTACAAAGTCGACTTCACCGACCTCACGCGTTTGGTAGTACCACGTATCTGCTCCGAGGGCAACGAGTTCCTGTGCGACCACGTTCTCATAGAGGCCGCCGAGGTTGGGGGTTTTCATGTCAAGGTAGACGGCGCGTGCCGTGCTGCCGGGATACCGCGATGCGAGCATACCTGTATCGGACTCGTATAGTTTAAAGGCCGTCGTTTTCTCCGTCCTCTTGAGAGGACTTCGTGCCTCCGTCACCTGGGGGACCATCAATCCAACGCCTGCGTTCACCAGCCATAGGAAATCCTGCTCGTATTTTTGAAGACGAGCTCCCTCGCCTAGAGACGAGACGATAAAGCGATGGGACTCCGCCTCAAGCTGAACGGGAATTTGCTCGAAAATGGAGCGAACGTTAAACGCTCGAGTCGATGCATATTTAGAGATATCGCTTTTGTACTGATCGACTAGCTGAATTTGAAGCTCACGCGTTCTCACGAGCGAATAGCCCGAATCGATATAGTTCTGAACGACCTCCGGCATGCCGCCGCAAACGATATAGGCTCTAAAGTTTTTGAGCATCGCCTCATGAATATAGTTTTCGACGGGACGTCTCTCGACAAGGCGGCTGCGAATATCTGCAAGCACATTTTCGCTGACGCTGTTTGCCCAACAAAACTCTTCAAAATCCATCGGCCGCATAACAATGTGCTCGACATACCCTACCGGAAAAGAAGAGATCCCCTTAAACTCAGTCCCAAGCATAGACCCCGAGAAGACATAGCTAAAGCGTCCGTCCTCGACCAGCGCCTTCATAAGTGTAACGATCTGCGGATACTCCTGAATCTCATCGACTAAGATAAGCGTGTCTCCTTCAACAAGCGGTGCATCCGCAAGAAGGGCCACACGGTTGATGAAGTCAATGGAGTTCTTAGCGCCAACAAGTACGTCTCTTGCCTCGGCATCAAGTAGCAGATTGACCTCATAATACGAAGCGTAGTTGCTCTTTCCAAACGCGCGAATCGCATAGCTCTTGCCAATCTGACGCGCACCGGTAACAAGCAGGGCCTTATGGGAGTTATTCTTCCAGCTCAAAAGCCTATCAGTGACCTTGCGGCGTAGCATTAAAACACCTCATTGACAAAAATTGGCAAATAGATTTGCCCCTAATCATACAAAAATTGACAAATAGATTTGACCCAAATCATACAAAAATTGGGAAATAGCAAAGCTCACTTAGGCCTCAAAGCCAGCGAGCCAGCACGGTACTTTGCGAAAAGGCTGGCGGCGCCATTGTTGAGGGTGGCCAGGTTGACAGTGGCGCCGTTAGCGTTCTCGGCTGCTTGGGCGCGCAGGAGCGAAAGGGCGTCGGCAGCGTTCATGCAGAAGCCGACGGTAAAGTTCCATACTGCGAACTCGCAGTCGCTTGCCGCGGGGTGAAGCGCGATCGGCTATCCCTTATGTTGGATGAAAAGCCCCATGTTTTTGCAGGGGTGCATACTCGTCAAATTAATGTATAGAATCGCGTATAGTGCGAGTAAGATATTGCGCTGTCCGTTTTGTGTTTAGCAAAGATATAGTTTGCATAATCTGGTCTAATCCCTGCTCTATTTAAATAAAGTTGCACGTAAATGGCGTAGATGTGCCTGAACTGGGCTTCTTTACGCTGAGCGGGTAAAATCGACCGTTCGCCGCTTAGGTATTTTCAAAATGAATAAAATGAGCGATAAAGAGAATATAAACCTTAATAAACTCGCGTATCGCACGGACGCGGGTTATTAATGGGTTGTAGGCCTTTTACAGAAAGGATTCCAGCAATGTCTAAGCCTCTTGGCAAGCCCGATCGTATTGTCGTCGCCCTCGGCGGCAACGCCCTCGGCAACAACCCCGTCGAGCAGATCCAGGCCGTGAGCAACACCGCCCACGCGCTCCTCGGCCTCATCGAGCAGGGCAACGAGATCATCATCACCCACGGCAACGGCCCGCAGGTCGGCATGATCCAGAACGCCTTCGCCGCCGCCCACGATGCCATCGGCACCCCCGAGATGCCGCTGCCCGAGTGCGGCGCCATGTCCCAGGGCTACATCGGCTACCACCTGCAGCAGGGCATCGGCCGCGAGATGCACAAGCGCTACAAGCGTTGGCACGCCGCCACCGTCGTCACCCAGATCGAGTGCGACCCCGACGACCCCGCGTTCAAGAACCCGACCAAGCCGATCGGCCCCTTCTACACCGAGGAGCAGGCCAAGGAGTTCATGGCCGAGGATCCCTCCAAGGTCTTCGTCGAGGATTCCGGCCGCGGCTGGCGTCGCGTCGTCGCCTCCCCCGATCCCAAGAAGATCGTCGAGGCCGACTCCATCCTCAACCTGCTCGACAACGAGTTCATCGTCATCGCCTGCGGTGGCGGCGGCATCCCCGTCGTCCGCGACTACGAGAACAAGGGCTGCTACAAGGGCGTTCCCGCCGTTATCGACAAGGACCTGGGCGGCGAGCTGCTGGCCGAGGACTGCGACGCCGACGTCCTGTTCCTGCTGACCGCCGTTGAGCATGTCGCCATCAACTTTGGCAAGCCCAACCAGGAGGAGCTCGAGGACCTCACCGCCGACGAGGCCGAGCGCCTGGCCGACGAGGGCCAGTTCGGCAAGGGTTCCATGGAGCCCAAGGTTCGCGCTGCCATCAAGTTCGCGCGTTCCCGCAAGGGCCGCACCTGCATCATCGGCGCCCTGGACAAGGCCGCCGAGACCATGGCCGGCCTCTCCGGTACCCGCATCCACGAGTAGTCTCTACTCTGTTGCCTCTCTCGTGGGCGCCAGGCAAAGCGCCCGCAAACTAGCCTCTCTTCATGAGCCCCGCAGTCCGCTCCGGCTGTGG
>URKC01000020.1:0-26062 GCA_900548295.1 uncultured Collinsella sp. | reverse complement strand
ATGTCGACCGACAGCTTTGTAGTCTCGCCGCAGTTCTTCCCCGGTGGCAACATCGGCCGCCTCGCCGTGTGCGGAACCGTCAACGACGTCGCGACCTCGGGCGCCAACGTGCGCTACCTATCGTGCGGCTTTATCCTCGAAGAGGGCTATCCCATGGACAAGCTGCGTCAAATCGTGCAGACGATGGCCGAGACGGCGCGCGAGGCGGGCGTGTCCATAATCACGGGCGACACCAAGGTGGTCGAGCGCGGCGGGGCCGACGGCGTCTACATCAATACCGCCGGCGTGGGCGAGGTGCCCGCGGGCGTGGCGCTCAGCGGCGCCAACTGCCGGCCCGGCGATATCATCCTGGTGTCGGGTACACTCGGCGACCACGGCATCGCCATCATGAGCCAACGCGAGGGCCTGGCGTTTTCGAGCACCATCGAAAGCGATGCCGCGCCGCTCAACCACCTGATTGCCGATGTGCTTGCCGCAGCACCCGACACACGCTGCTTCCGCGACCCCACGCGCGGTGGCCTGGCGTCCACGCTCAACGAGTTTGCCCAGGCCAGCGGCGTTGCCATGGAGGTCGACGAGGATGCCGTGCCCGTGCGCCCCGACGTGCAGGCAGCCTGCGAGATGCTCGGCTACGATGTGTTGCAGGTGGCAAACGAGGGCAAGATGGTCGCTGTGGTGCCGGCCGAACAGGCAGATGCGGCACTGGCCGCCATGCGCGCCGCCCGCTACGGCGAGCACGCTGCCATTATCGGCCGCGTGCTGCCACTTGCCGAGGGCGCCCGTCCCGCCGTGCGCGTACGCACCGGCTGGGGCTCGACCCGTATCCTCGACATGCTCGTGGGAGAGCAGCTGCCGAGGATTTGCTAACGACAAAGGCTCAGGGCTATTAAAGATATTCAGATTCCAAACATGCCCGGCACGCATGCCCAGTATCATGGGGTGCGTTTTACAACTCAAGCGGCAGGAGCACCCATGGCAGCAGCTTTTTCCCATGTGATCTTTGACCTGGACGGCACCATTCTCAACACGCTCGAGGACCTGGCGGCCGCCGGCAACCATACCTGCGAGATGCACGGCTGGCCCACGTTTGCCGTAGACGAGTACCGCTACAAGGTGGGAAACGGCATGCTCAAGCTGGTCGAGCGCTTTATGCCCGCCGAGTATGCGGGCGACGGCCGTATGTTTGAGCAGACGCTTGCCGAGTTTAGGGCTTATTACGGCGAGCACAAGGAAGACCACACTGCACCGTACGCCGGCACGATCGAGATGCTCGACCGCCTGCGCGCCGCGGGCGTGCAGCTTGCCGTACTCACCAACAAGGACCATGTCTCGGCCGCTCCGCTTATCGAGAAGTATTTTGGTTCCGAGCGCTTTGCGCTGGTACAGGGCCGTATCGATGCGTTTCCTCCCAAGCCCGAGGCGCCTGTTACGCTGCATGTGATGAAAGAGCTAGGCGCCGATCCGGCAACCACACTCTATGTAGGCGATTCCAATGTCGATATCCTGACCGGTCACAATGCCGGCCTCAAGAGCGCCGGTGTCACCTGGGGCTTCCGCGGCCGCGCAGAGCTGGAGGCCGCCGGCGCCGACTACGTGGTGGACACCCAGGACGAGCTCGCGGCGCTGATTCTGGGCGAGTAGCGGGGCTGTCGCTCAACACGGCTGCATAGATTCTGTCGCGCGGAAAGCGCATCCCGTTTTGCCGCCTCAGAATGGGATGCGCTTTCCGGTTGAGCCTTGTCGGGGAATCGGCATCCCGTTTCAGAGCAATATTCCGGGTCGCACTTTCCGCAACCCAACCCATCCGGAAACCGCGACCCGCTATTCGGCCAAATACCGGCTCGTATTTTCCCGAGCATTCGATGCAACGCTGGCGCAAGGAGCGTCCCCAACTGCCGGCAGAAAAGGAACGTCCCCAAGTGCCGCCCCAATGACTACCATGGCAACGCCGCAGGTAGAGGGCGGACAGCGAGCGGGCACCAGAGCGAACAAATTGGCATGAAAAGAGGACGGCATAGACCTTCTGGTCATGCCGTCCTCTTTGAATGACAAGTTGTCGCTCTGGTGCCCGCGCAGCGTCGAGCAGTTGCGGCGTTTGGTAAAACGCCGCAACAAACTAGCTCAGCATTGCATCCATCATCTCGGAGTTGACGGAGTCGTCGGCAGACCACTCGCCGTCGTCGTTGCAGGTGTACTTGAAGATAACCGTGGTCTTCCTGGGCTCGGTGGCCTTGGTCACATCGACCATAACCTGACCGGCCATCTTGTACAGCTCGTCATCGGAAGGAACCGTGTCAAGCGCAGCGACCTTCTCCTGATACTGGGTGGAGAAGTCCTCGACGATCTTGTTCATAGACTTGCATGTGATAGAAACCTCGGCGGTCGCGGTGCCCTTGTCCTCATCGACCGTCACATCGCCGATCTTGTAATCAAAACCCTCGAGATAGCTCTTGGCGTACTCCTTGGGATCGATGCCCAGCTGCTCAAACTCGTCGCCCGAAGCCTCTTCCAGACCGGAGAGGAAGTCATCGCCGCCGTTCTTGATCTCGTCAAACTGGCTCGTAAGGTCGTTGGTGATGAGCTCCTCCACCGAAGGCCCTCCGCAGCCGGAAAGCAAAACCACGCACGCGACCAGGGCGGCCATCAGGGGCGCAAGCAGCAGCTTCTTTTTCATGACATTCCTCCCAACAAGCGGCGCCGCGTTCCCTGCGCAGCGCACGTCGTAACAGTAAGTCTATATTAGCCGCTCCTCCCAACCCTCTGCGTCGCAAAGGCGCAGGCGGCTCAATTTGACGAACGAACGGCCTATAAAGCAAGCCCCCTGCAATAAAATGCGCCCACTCGGTCCATTAAAAAAGGGCGGCCGGAAAACCCGACCACCCTTGCACATCCTTTGGATGCCGCAGTTTACTTGCGGACGACCTTAACGATGGCGTCACCGGCGGCGACAGCGGAGTCGGCCTCGACGGCGAGTTCGACATCGGCAAACTCGGCGGTGTTGGACACAGCAACGACGACGCAGTCCTTGTAGCCGGCAGCGGCGATCTTGGCGCGGTCGATCTTGAGCATGGGCTGGCCAGCCTTCACGACGTCATCGGCCTTGACGAAGCCCTCGAAGCCATCGCCGTTCATGTTGACGGTATCGACGCCAACGTGCACCAAAACCTCGATGCCGCTATCGGACTGCAGACCCACGGCGTGGCCCATGGTGACGGTCACCTTGCCGTCGCAGGGAGCGTAGACCAGGTCGTCCTCGGGCCACACGGCGCAGCCCTTGCCCAGAACCTCGCCACCAAAGACGGGATCGGGCACGTCGGCCATCTTGATGACCTTGCCCTTGACGGGCGAGCACAGCACGTCGGCGCCGGCAGAAGCAGAGATGGAGGCGGGAGCAGTAGCAGCGGCAGGCTCAGCCTTCTTCTTGAACATGTCAAACAGACCCATACGTTTTCTCCTCTTGATTAAGCGCAACGTTGTGCGCATGCCTATGGTGATTATAGTGCCAAATGGTTCAAATGCTAAGGTGGGGACTCGAATCGCGAGCCCATCCCAACGCTTTTCCCCGGTGGCACTCATATTGTCGATTAATCCAGGCCCTCGGCACCGTTGGACTTGATGATCTTCTGGTAGGCGTAGAAGCTGTCCTTGCGGCGGCGCTCGTAGGTACCGGTGCCGTCGTCGTACTTATCGACGTGGATGAAGCCATAGCGCTTGCGCATCTCGCCGGTGCCGGCGGAAACCAAGTCGATGGGGCCCCACCAGGTGTAGGCGATCAGGTCGACGCCGTCGGCAATGGCCTCGCCCATGGCCTTGATGTGGCTCTGCAAGTAGGCGATGCGGTACGGATCGTGGATGGAACCGTCCTCCTCGACCTCATCGTAGGCGCCCATGCCGTTCTCGACCACCATCAGCGGAATCTCGTAGCGGGCGTAAATCTCGTTGAGGGCGATGCGCAGGCCCAGCGGATCGATCTGCCAGCCCCAGTCGGTGGACTCCAGATAGGGATTCTTGCCGCCAAAGGTCATGTTGCCCTCGGTCATCTCGTGGTCCTTGTGGGTGCCCACGGTGCCGGACATGTAGTAGCTAAAGGTGTAGAAATCGACCTTGCCGTCGGCGATATCCTGCAGGTCGCCGTCCTCCATCACGAGCTCGACATCGTTTTCGGCCCAGAAGCGCTTGGCATAGAACGGGTACTTGCCGCGCACCTGCACGTCGGAGCAGTACCAGTTCATGGTATTCATCTCCTGCTGCGTGGCGAACACGTCGGCCGGATCGCACGTGGCGGCATAGGAGAGGATGAAGCAGTCCATGTTGCCCATCTTAAACTGCGGATAGTGCTCGTGGGCATAGCGCACGACGCGGCCGCTGGCGACAAACTGGTGATGCAGGGCCTGCATACGGGCCTGCGGCGTGGTGTGGACCGCCGAAGCCGGGCCCTCAAAGCCCTGGATCATGCTGGTCCCAAAGAGGTTGCCCATGTCCTGGGTGCCGCAGTTGATCTCGTTGAAGGTGAGCCAGAACTTGACCTTGTCCTGATAGCGGTCGAAGACGGTCTGACAGTACTTCTCAAAGAAGCCGATGAGCTCGCGGCTCGCCCAGCCGTTGTACTTCTCGACCAGGTGATAAGGCATTTCGTAGTGCGACAGGGTCACGAGCGGCTCGATATTGTGAGCGCGCAGGCAGTCGAAGACGCGGTCGTAGAAGGCGAGGCCGGCCTCGCTGGGCTCGGCATCGTCGCCGTTGGGGAAGATGCGGCTCCAAGAGATGGACATGCGGAACATGGTAAAGCCCATCTCGGCGAACAGCGCGATGTCCTCCTCGTAGTGATGGTAGAAGTCGATACCGTCATGATTGGGGTAGAAGCGGTCGGGGTCGATGTCGATCGTGATCTGACGCGGCTCCTTGTAGCTGCCGCCCAAGAAATGGTCGTCGACCGAAGGACCGCGGCCGTCCACGTTCCAAGCGCCCTCAAACTGATTGGCGGCCGTGGCGCCACCCCAATAGAAACCCTCGGGGAACTTGATGTTTGCCATGAGCATCTCCTTTGCATTGCGGGTCGATAGGCCGAGTATCGCCCACGCACGCGACAGACAGGGGCAGGGGTGCCAAACCCGACACTTCTTTTCGCAGACGCGCGCTGCAACAGCGCTGCAGCTGAAACTTTTTGACACCGAAGGAGCGAAGACGATCCGCCCCGCGCTTACCGGCGGTATGCCGCGGGGGTGCAGCCATACTTGTCGTGAAACTTACGGTAGAAGAAGCTCATGTTTTCATAGCCCACCGCATGCGCAGCCGCCCCGGCCGTGGCGCCGCCGCGCAGAAGCTCGGCCGCACGTACCAGGCGTCGCTCCTGCACAAGCTGCCTAAAGGTCTTGCCCACATGGCGCTTGAGAAGCGCCGTCGCATAATTAGGGCTCAAGCCAAACTCCGCCGCCATCCCCTCGAGGGAGCATACAGCGAATTCGCGATCGATATAGCCAAGCATTCCCGTCACCAGGGCAGTGGGCCCCGCCGCGCCGTCCGCCGCGCCGCGCACCAGCTCGCGCTCGTAGCAATCCATGAGCTCGGCCAAAATCAGCTGAAACAGACGCAAGACGATCTCGGGACCGTTGGGGCTCGGGTCGTACAGCTCGCAGAGCATCTCCTGCATGTAGCGCCGAATCCGACGGCTCTCGCCGCAGTAAAAACGGACATGGCCCCGATGGTCCGTCTCGCTGTTGAGCGCGTTGAACAAAAACCGCGAGACCGCACTCTCGCGCGAGAGGCTCGACTCGAGACTCCGGCGCAAAAAAGAGCGTGAAACGGTCATGCTCAGCATGATGTCGTCCTCGCCGAGCGCCGCCACGGCATGAGGGCAAAGGGCGTCGAGCAAAAGCACCTCGTTGCGGCGCAACTCGAGCCTCTCCCCCGCCACCGTCTGCGGGCAGCACCCGCGATACACATAGCTCATCTCCACGTAATCATGCACGTGCTCGGGAACTGCATTAAAGCGCGAGTTTTTCCTTATCGTCAGGCCACGCGGCATGCCGGGCTGGGCATAGGCAAACCCTGGCTGCCCAATCTTGCGCACTGGGCATCCGTCGATTTCGACATGCTCGGTCATAATCGACCAATCAAATGCCATGCCGTCTTTATAAGTGATCTCACTGGCGCTCAGTTCGCTGAGCCTACGCTCGAGCTCGTCGATCTCCATGGCTTGCCAATCGTTGATTTGGTCATAGTTCGTCGTGATTCAGATATTAGCAGAACGCGCCGACGCGTCCATAATCTGTGCTATGCAGCAGATCGATCGAGCCAAGGAGGATCCATGACCGCGCACTATCAGCAGGTGCTCGAGGGTACATACGACAACCATGTGCTTCCGTTTTTGTGGATGAAGGGCGAGAGCCATAAGACCATTGCCGAGCATCTGGAAAAGATCGCCGGCGCCGACATCCACGAGGTCTGTCTCGAAAGCCGCCCACACCCCGATTTTTGCGGCGAGGGCTGGTGGCGCGACTTGCGCTTTGTCATTGACGAGTGCAGGCAGCTAGGCCTTAAGCTCTGGATCTTGGACGACGCGCACTTCCCCACGGGCTTTGCCAACGGCGCCGTCAAGGAGGCCGTGCCCGAGCTCCGCAAGATCGTGCTCACGCACCGCACGTTCGACATCGTGGGCCCCACGTCCGCCGCGAGCATCGCGCTCGCCAACATGCTCGACAAAACGGAGCGCTTCCACGGCGTGACATTTATGCAGGACGGCAGCCCCGTCGACGTCGCTTACCGAGTAAGCGACGATGCAGACGGCAACCCCAGCCGCCTGGTCTTCGATGCACCTGCGGGCCTCACGCAGGCATGCGTGATGTTCACGAGCGGCAAGACCTCCTACAACGAGGACTACATCAATATGGTCGACCGCGCCTCGGTGGCGCAGCTCATCGATGCTGTCTACGAGCAGCATTTTGAGCATCTGGGCGATGAGTTTGGCAAGACGATCCTGGGCTTTTTCTCCGATGAGCCCGGATTTGCCAACGAGAAGGGCACCACGGGCCCCGATGGCATCTCGGACACGCTCATCGGCAAGGCCACCGCGCCCCTACCCTGGTCGGCCGAGCTTGAGCGTCGCCTACGCGCGGCACTGGGCGAGCGCTACCTGGCCGAGCTCCCGCACCTGTGGGACCGCGAGCCGGCCGGCGCGCACGTACGCCACGTCTATATGGACATCGCGAGCACCCTCTATAAGGAGTGCTTCTGCGACCAGCTCGGAGACTGGTGCCGCGCGCGCGGCGTGCAGTACATCGGCCACGTTATCGAGGACAAGGACTGCCACGCGCGCCTGGGCGTGGGCGCCGGGCACTACTTCCGCGCCGTGGGCGGTCAGGACATGGCGGGCGTCGACATCGTGATCAACCAGCTGGTACCCGGCATGGACCGCGGCCTTCACAGCTACGGACGCGGCGTGTGGGACCTTGAGTTCTATAACTACGTGCTGCCCAAGCTGGGCTCCTCGGCAGCACACCTCGATCCCAAAAAGCAGGGGCGCTGCATAGCCGAGGTCTTTGGCGCATTTGGATGGCACGAAGGCCTACGCGAGATGAAGTGGATCGCCGATCATTTTTTGGTGCGCGGCGTCAATTGGTTTGTGCCGCATGCCTTTAGCATGGCCGCCTTCCCCGACTGGGACTGCCCGCCGCATTTCTATGCGCATAGCCAAAACCCCCAGTTTGCACACTTTGGGCAGCTCATGAGCTACATGAACCGTACGGCGAGCCTGCTGAGCGGCGGGCGCGCAACGACCCCGGTGGCGCTTCTCTACCATGCGGACGCCGAGTGGGCAGGCGAGGCGAACTTTATGCAGCATGCCGCCTCCGAGCTTATGTGCGCGCAGGTCGACTTTGACATCGTGCCGGCAGAGGCATTTGAGGACGCAGGGCGCTATGCCGTTGAAATTGCCGCAGACGGTAGCGGCTTTGGCGTGAACGGCCAGGCATACCGCTGCCTGGTGATGCCCGGAGCCGAGTTTGTCGGCGGAGCCGTGCTCGACTTTGCCGCGCGCGCCGCAGCCGCAGGTGTTGCCGTGTACGCGCTGGATGAGTTGCCGAGCAAGCGCTACGACGGTGATATTGCAGCCCGCGAGGGCTTTGCCTCCGTGGATGCAGCCGCGGTCGCCGGCATCAAGCTCCTGGCAACCGCCGAGCTCGCAGGCACGCTTGCCGACGCCGGTATGCAGACCGTGGTTTGTGCCGAGCCCCAGCCCTGGCTGCGCGCACTGCGCTACGAGCGGGCGGGCGAGACCTATCTAATGCTCGTCAACGAGCATCCCAAGCAGGGTATCTCCACTCAGATTGCGCTTGCCGACGGCACACCCGTTGCAGGCGCGCGCCTCGACCTGCTCAACGGCACCGATCCCGCCGCCTTTGACGGCACGCTCGAGCTGGCTCCCTACGAGAGCTGCATCGTGGTCCTTGGGGCTACAGGTTCCGCCGGCGCGGCAACTGCTGGAGACGAAGCCACATGCGTCGACGGGCCCTGGGCGGTTGCCTTCTCTGCCCCTGGCACCGATGCCTTTGGCGAGTCTGTTGAGCTTGCAGACCTGCACGACCTTTCCTCGGCCGAGTTCCCCGGCAAGGCCGGCACATTCCGCTACCGGGCCTCCTTTGTCCTGGGCGAAGCGGCCACCCGCACCGTCATCGACCTTGGCGAGGTCTTTGAGACCGCAGCCGTCACCCTCGACGGCAAATCCCTCGGCACCCGCATCTGTCCGCCTTACCGCTTTGAGGCCGCCGCACTTTTAGCCGGCGAGCACGCGCTTACGATCGATATCATCAACACCCTCGACCACGCCGTCCCCGACATGTTCGGCATGACCGAGCCCTCCGATCCCAGCGGCCTCTTGGGGCCCGTACGCGTGCTCGGGTAACGCCCCGGGCGCAAACGGCCCAACAAGGACAGCGCCCCTATGTTGAGCCCGCACAGCGTCGAGCGGTCCGTCGTTCATAGATCGGCGGACCAAAACTCCCAGCCAAGCCGAACGTTTTATTTATCGCTATGATTGGTTTATCGCGACGCAAACGCATAGGAGCCATATGGATATCAGGCGGAAGATCACGCAGGGCAAAAGCCTCACCCCCACCGAGCAACAACTTGGGCGAACGGCCCTCGCCATGGGTGAGGATGTGCGCGGGCTTTCCATTAAGGAATTTGCCGCGTGCGCCAACGTTTCGGTCGCGAGCGTGCACCGCTTTTGCAAAAAGCTCGGCCTCAAGGGATTCAAAGACCTCAAGGTCGAGCTCATCCGCCAGGCGACCGAGGCGGGCAACCGGCGCGACGTGGACATCAACTTTCCCTTCGATGCCACCTCCACCCCTGCGCAGGTGATGGAGCGCATGGAGGGGCTCTACCAGACCACCTTGGCCGAAACGCAGGAGCTGCTCGACCCTGCACAGCTCGACCACGCCGCCAAGCTCATCATGCGCGCCGGCACCGTGGACATCTACACGGGCTCGCATAACCTGTATCCAGCGGGAATGTTCCGCGATCGCTTGCTTTCCGCCGGCAAAAGCGCGACGTGCCACGACAGCGTCGAGGCGCAGGTGCGCACGGCGCTCGCCTCGGGTCCCGACCATGTGGCAATCATCATCTCCTACAGCGGCCTTGCCCCCAACCTCAAGGAGATCTTGCCGATCCTTAGCAGTCGACATGTCCCGGTCATCGTCATCGGCACGCCGTACTGTGCCCGCATTCACCCCGGCTTTGCCGCCTATCTCACGGTAAGCGACCACGAGAGCATGACGCACCGCATCACGCAATTCGCCAGCCATATCGCCGTGCAATACGTACTCGATTCGCTCTATAGCAGCTACTTTGCCAAAGATTACGCCCGCTGCTCCGAGTTCTTAGAGCGCTCGTTCCCCTACACCCGCCTGCCCGGACTCAAGTAGCGACGAGCGTGGATTTTTGGACACTCAGATAACGAGCGTGGATAATCTCCCACTTTGAGCCTGCATGCGGCCCAAAAACGGGAGATTATCCACGCTCATTTTGGGTCCCCCGGGAACGCATGAGGAGGGCGGATAGACAGCCGTTATTTGCGAGGCGTCAGCGACGTAAAGAGTCCGTGTTGGTTGCAGTAAAGATATATCCTGCCGCGCCCGGTAATATGGAAGCGCGGCTGCACCGATTGCTCTGGATAGAGCTTTTTAAAGCAGATGCCGTCCATAGTCGCATATGCCACAAAGCTAATGTAGTGATCCTTGGTCATTGGATGATCGAGCGTGACGTACCAATCGTCCTCGATGCGCTCGATGGAAAAGGCGTGGTCCGCGTCCGGCTCTTCGGCCTCCTGGGGAAACATCGTGGAGCCACAGCAGCTAAAGCTGCCTTCTCCGAGCGCGTGCACAACGTTTCCGCAGATAGGGCAAACGTAAAAGACGCCTTTGAGCATATTGCCTGCACGGTTGGCGTTGGCCCGAATGTCACCAGCCAAAAGCTCAGCCACGCTTATGCCGAGTCTCTGGGCCAAAGGCTCAACGAGGGAAATGTCGGGAAGGCCGCGGCCGGATTCCCACTTGCTGACGGCTTTATCGGTCACGCCAAGGCTTTCCGCCAGGGCGCGCTGGGTGAGGCCGCGCTCTTCGCGCAGCTGCTTGATGGCATGCGCTGCCAAAAAAGTATGGGAGGCATTGGTTTGCCGTGTCTGGTTCATGGGCTGTCCAATCAAATTGAAGAAATGGAGTGAACCGGTTCGACAGTCAGTATCCATTTGAAGGCCAGGCTCGACAACCTACGCTGCGTAGACATGCGCCAATCGAACGAGCGCGGATTTTTGGACACTCATCCTGAGTAGTCATTTAAGAACGTCCCCAACGACCACATCAGGAGTGTCCCCAGGTGCCGGCAGAAACGAAACGTCCCCAGGTGCCGCCCCTTGCCAGCAACGGGAGTGCCGATGTCTTGGCAACGACAGCGAGCGGATCGCATTTGAGACAAGGTGACGTGAAACGAAAGGGCGCTGACCTTCTGGTCGCGCCCTTGAAGTTGAACGTCAGATTGTCCAAATGCGGCCCGCGCAGCGTCAACTGGTTACGCGGTTTGGTAAAACCGCGTAACTAACGGAGGCGGAACCTACTTGACGCCGTACTGCTCGTAGTAGGCGTCGATGGCGGTCTTGAGCTCGTCGTCGATGACGACTTTGCCGTCGATCTCGTGGTTGTAGAGGGTCTCGACGACCTCAGCCATGGAGACGATGCTCGCGACGGGGAAACCGTACTTGGCCTCGATCTCCTTCTGCGCGGTGGTCACGCCACCCTTGCCGACCTCCATGCGGTTGAGGGACACAATCAGGCCCTTGATCTCGACATCGGCAGCAGCCTTGACCTTGGGATAGGTCTCGTCGATGGACTTACCGCTGGTGGTGACGTCCTCGACCATGACCACGCGGTCGCCGTCCTGGGGCTCGTAGCCCAGCAGGTTGCCCTTGTCAGCGCCGTGGTCCTTGGCCTCCTTGCGATCGCAGCAGTACTTGACCTCCTTGCCGTACAGCTCGTGGTAGGCAATTGCGGTCACGACGGCCAGCGGAATACCCTTGTAGGCCGGTCCAAACAGCACGTCAAAGTCGTCGCCAAAGTTATCGTGGATGGCCTGGGCGTAATACTCGCCCAGCTTCTTGAGCTGATAGCCCGTCACATAGGCGCCGGCGTTCATAAAGAACGGGGACTGACGGCCGCTCTTGAGCGTAAAGCTGCCGAATTTAAGAACGTCGGACTCAACCATGAACTTGATGAACTCTTGCTTGTAAGCCTCCATGCGGGCTCCTCTCGTAATCGCGTACGTGCCTTCCAGTTTAGCGCAGGCAGGGCGCGTTGCGGGCGCGCTTTGGGGCCTCGGCATTCTGTAAAGGCTTTGTCAGGGGCAATGGTTTTCCAAACAAAGGGGTTGACACGACAAACCCCCTCATCAAGAATACGGGCGGATTGTAACGGGTACGAGATACCCAAAGCGCGCCGCGCCCGGCCTTAAGGAGGTGTGCCATGGAAGGCAGTCATAGTCGAAAAATCTGCATGTCGCCCTCGGCACGCCGCGAGGATTCCGCGCACGCATAAGCGCCAACAGCCGATCGTCAAAACCACCACAAAGGTGCCTGTCCCTTTGTGGTGGTTCGAAAGCATGACGTGAGCGACATCTAGGTTTTTTGAAGCACATACGACACGTACGCTAACTCCCTTCAACAAGGAGGACCCTATGCTGATGCTCAAAACCGCCACGGTACTCGAAGCCATCTCCAAGCGCCGCCGCACGGCGCGCCCCGCCGCTCATACCGGCATGTCCAAGAACACCATATTCGCCGCCACCCATAGCGCCGAGGATGCCCTCGTGCTGCTCGACGCCACAGCCGACGGCCTCACCGCCGAGCACGCCGCCGAGCGCCTGAGCGCCGTCGGCCCCAACACCATCGAAGCGCCGACCAAGACGCTCGCCCGCCGCATCGCCGACGCGTTCGTCGAACCCTTCGCTGGCATCCTCGCCGCCCTCGCACTGGTCTCGCTCTACATCGACGTGCTCGCCGTGCCCGAGCTGCAGCGTGACCCCTCCACGGTCATCGTCATCGGCATCATGCTGCTGGTATCGGGCGGCATGAAGTTTATCCAGGAAGCCCGCAGCGGCAATGCGGCCGAGGCCCTTAAGGACCTGGTCTCCAACACCTGCTGTGCCCTGCGCGACGGCGAGCGCGTCGAGATCCCCTTCGACGAGCTCGTCCCCGGCGATGTAATCCGCCTCTCTGCCGGCGACATGGTGCCGGCAGATGCCCGCATCATCACCGCGCGCGACCTGTTTGTGATCGAGTCCGCACTCACCGGCGAGAGCGAGGCCGTCGAGAAGACCGCTGCCACAACGATCGTCGAGGGCGCCGACAGCTCCGCGCTGCCGCTCTCTGCCTGCAAGAACATCGTCTTTACCGGCACCTCCGTGCAAAACGGCACCGCCATGGCGCTTGTCGTTGCCACCGGCTCGGACACCTACCTGGGCGGCATCGCCAAGATGCTCAACGGGCGCGGCGAGAAGAGCGCGTTTGACCGCGGCGTCTCGAGCGTCTCCGTGCTGCTCGTACGCCTCATGCTCGTTATGGCGCCGGCCGTCTTTGCCATCAACGCCGCCACCAAAGGCAATGTCATCGACGCGCTGTTGTTCGCCACGAGCGTGGCTGTGGGCATCACGCCGCAGATGCTCCCCGTCATCGTGACCACGAGCCTGTCGCAGGGCGCCAAGGACCTCGCCCGTCGCCAGGTTATCGTCAAGGAGCTGCCGGCGATCCAAAACCTCGGCGCGATGGACGTCCTGTGCTGCGACAAGACCGGCACCCTCACCGAAGACCGCATCGTGCTCGAGCGCTACCTCAACACCGACGGCAACGAGGACGTGCGCGTACTGCGCCATGCGTTTTTGAACAGCTTCTTCCAGACCGGCCTCAAGAACCTTATCGACCTGGCCGTCATCGACCGCGCCGACGTGACGCCCTCGGCCACAGCACCCGGCTCCATGCTGGGCCAGAGCCTGCGCGACCGCTATACCAAGATCGACGAGGTGCCCTTCGATTTCTCGCGCCGTCGCCTGAGCGTCGTTGTCGCCGACGCCCAGGGCAAAACCCAGATGGTTACCAAGGGAGCTGCCGAGGAAATGCTCGAGATCTGCTCCTTTATCGAGGTCGATGGCGCCGCCCAGCCGCTCACCGAAGACAAGCTCGCCCAGATTCGCAAGCAGGTCGCCGGGCTCAACGCCGAGGGCCTGCGCGTGATTGCCGTGGCGCAGAAGACCAATCCGCGCTGCGTGGGCGAGTTTGGCATCGCTGACGAGTGCGACATGGTGCTGATGGGCTTTTTGGCCTTCCTCGATCCGCCCAAAGCAAGTGCCGCGGGCGCCGTCGCTACCCTCGAAGCCAAGGGCGTGGCGGTCAAGGTTCTGACCGGCGACAACGACCGTGTCGCCGCCACCGTTTGCGAGCAGATCGGCATCGACGCGAGCAACGTCTTGCTCGGCTCCGAGATCGATGCGATCGACGACGCCGAGCTTGCCGAACGCGCCGAGAACACCCACCTCTTCGCCAAGCTCTCGCCGCTGCAGAAGGCGCGTCTGGTGCGCGTCATGCGTGAGCTGCTCGACCACACCGTGGGCTTTATGGGCGACGGCATCAACGACGCCGCCGCCATGCGTGCGAGCGACTGCGGCATCTCGGTCGATTCGGCCGTCGACATCGCCAAGGAATCCGCCGATATCATCTTGCTCCAGAAAGACCTGGGCGTGCTCGAGCGCGGCATCATCGAAGGCCGCCGCACCTACGGCAACCTGCTCAAGTACCTCAAGACCACGGTGAGCTCCAACTTTGGCAACGTGCTATCCGTGACCGTCGCGAGCCTGTTCTTGCCATTCTTGCCCATGAGCGCTCTACAGTTGGTGCTGCTGTCGCTGGTCTACGAGATCGTGTGCATCGCGCTGCCGTGGGACACCGTCGACGACGCCTGGACTGCCCGTCCGCGTGCTTGGGACGCCGCGTCCATCAAGGGCTTTATGCTCGAGCTGGGCCCCGTGAGCTCACTGTTTGATATCGCGACTTTCGCCGCGCTCTTCTTTGTGGTGTGCCCCGCCGCCGTGGGCGCAAGCTGGGCAGAGCTTGCCGCTATAGGCGACGTCGCAGGCATGGCGGCCTTTACGGCGCTCTTCCAGAGCGGTTGGTTTGTCGAGTCCATGTGGTCGCAGACGCTCGTGGTCCACATGCTGCGCTCCCCGCGCCTGCCACGCCCGCGCGACCACGCCGCGCCCGCGCTGTGCCTCCTCACCGTGCTGGGCCTGGTGCTCGTCACCTGGCTGCCGGCAAGCCCCATCGCCGATGCGCTGGGTCTCATGCCGCTGCCGCCAATCTTCTTCGCGCTGCTCATCGGCATTGTCGCCGCCTACATCGCGCTCACCCAACTGGCCAAGCGCCGCTACATCGCCCGCCACGGCGAGCTGCTGTAACGCACGAGTTGTGACGCTCGACCCATCAGGCGGTCAAAAAGTCCCGTCTCAAGTTAAACCACTCATTTAAGTACGTCCCCAATGAGTGCGGCGGAATGGCTCCCCTTGACAGCTTAAAGCCGTCATGCAGGAACCATTCCGTCGCAGCCTAATGAAAGGGACTGGGTTGTAAATGTTGGAGAAGAGCCGTTAGCGCCCAGGGGTCAGGATCACCAGGGCGTCGTGCTCAAAGGGATGCTGAGCCACACGCACGGTGCCGTTACCGTTGTCGCGAACAGGCAGCTTGGCGATGTGCTTGTCCTCCATGTCGAGGACCGTCGCCGTCCAGCCACGCGCGCCGTCGAGCTTAAACTTGAGCCCGTGGTGCGCGGCAGGTACGTGACGACGCGATCGCCAACGCGCGCCACACGAATGGACTCGCGCGCGTCGTCGAGGAGCTCCTGCGCCGGAACCACGGCAAGCGCGTCGTCGGCAGCCGTGGCACCCAGGCCGGCAAGCACATGCTCAATCGCGCCAAAGTCCCACACGCCCGCAAACTGCAGGCACTCTTGCCAGCGGAACGGCATGTCGAAGCCCTCGCCCAGCACCGAGCCTTGGCTGCGCGATGTCTGCCAGTTCCAAACGCCGTGTGCGCCGTAAGTTACGCCGGCACTGGCGCCGGCAAGAATCGACGACCATACGCTCGCGCGGCAATCCTGCGCGGTGAAGCGCCAGTACACATTGCGCGACGCACCCATCTGCTCGTAACAAGGCTCAGAGTTGACCATCGGCTTTTTAGGGTAGTTGGCGATAAAGTCCTGCGGCAGACGCCATGCCTCGGGCTGGCCCTCGTAGTTGTGGCCGGGCTGGAACATATAAAAGTCCAGACGGTCCAGATACTGCGCCGGAATGGTGCGATTGGCGCGGTTGATATGCATGGTGCGCAGCGCCTCGGGCGCGCGCTTGACGACCTCGTCGAGCGCGTCCTCGTAATAGGCGATCGCCTCGTCGCCGGCAAAGTCGGTATCGCCCGTCACCACGTAGACGGGGTTGAACTCGCCCAGGTTCTCGACGACGCGGGCAACGTGGGCACGGACCTCCTCACGCGGCATAACCTCGGCGCCGCAACGCTCGGCGATCTTGGCACCCCAGGTACCGGGCACGTAGTTGCACCACATAAGCACGAGCGCCGGACGGATGCCGTGCTCGACGGCAGCACGGCACATGGCGGCGGCGCGGTCCCAATATGCCTGGTTGGGACGGGACCAATCAAAGTGCACGCCGTCCTCGCTGGCATAGGGCCAAATGCCCAGGTCGGGGCAGCAGCGGTCCCACTGCGGCAGCGTGTTGATCTGCAGCACATTCATGCCCTGCTCGGCACGGCGGGTCAGGTAGTAGTCCCAGTCATCCTCGGCAATGCTCGTAAATGCGCTCCAGCACGTATCGGCAAACCAGAAGAACGGTTTGCCCTCGCACAAAAAGCCGTCCTGGCGACCGTTGACGGTCAGCTTTCCCAAACTCATCTGCATGTCCTTTCGTTTGATAAAGGATTTGCGAACCGCCGGGGGCTTTCGCGGTAACCCCGTGCGAAAGCCCCTGCCGCTTGGCAAACCCTCGCGGGCGAATCCCGTCCGCCCCATCAGTCTACCTTGCAAGAAGGGCCCCGCCGGGCTTACGCCTGACGGGGCCCTGTCGTGTAGGTGAGGTCATATGTGACCGAACGGTTTGGCCTTAGGCCTCCATCTCGGCGAGTTCCTCCTTGGAGAAGCCGCAGGCAAAGACGACGGCAGCGGCGATGACAAAGGAGATTGCCATACCAACGATAGCCCAGACGGTGTTCATCTGGCCACCCTGCAGGTAGTTGGTGAAGACCAGGAAGTTGGACGCACCGCCTGCGAGGTAGTAGGTAACACCCATGAGGCCGGAGAACACAGCGCCGATGGCACCGCCGATGAACATGCCGAGCATGGTGCGGCGGAAGCGTATGAGGATACCGAAGAGCGCAGGCTCGGTAACGCCGCCGGCGATGGCGGAGATGACGTAACCGATGGCAAGGGACTTCTCGTCGGGGTTCTTCATCTTGAGGAAGGCACCGAAGGCGCAGCCCCAGACAGCGGCCATAGCGCAGTTGGTGGAAACGAAGACGAAGGGATCGTAGCCGGCGGCGATGATCTGAACCTGAGCGAGCAGGATGACGGGCATGTGCATGCCGCAGACCACGAAGAGCTGCCAGAAGGCACCGAGGACGGCCATGACGATCAGGATACCGATGCCGCCAAGGTCAGCAAGGCCGAAGAGGGCGTTAGCGATCAGCGTACCGATCTCGTTGCCGATCGGGGCGAGGACGATGAAGGCGATGGGGATGGTGACGATCATGGTGCAGAACGGCGTGAAGACCGTGGAGAGCACGTCGGGCATGACCTTCTTAAAGAACTTCTCGATGAAGTAGAGGACGGGCACCGAAAGGATGATCGGCAGGACGGACTGCTGATAGTTGGCAGCGGCGATCTGGATGCCGTAGACGGAGATGATTCCGCCGCCCTCCTGGGTGGCGACGCTCACCACGGAAGGAGCCATGAGGGCGCCACCGAGCAGCATGCCGAGCACGGGGCTGGCGCCGAGCTTCTTAGCCGCGGCATAACCCAGGTAGATGGGGATAAAGGTGAACGTGGCCTCGTACAGCGTGGTGTAGAGGAACGTATAGGTCGGGTCGTCGGCCGAGAGCACACCGAGCATGGTGGGGCCGAGGACGGCCGCGATGGTACGGAACAGACCGCCGGCCATGAGCAGCGGGATGAGCTGGGTCATGGAGCCCGACAGATAGTCAAGGATGATGTTAGGCAGGTTCTTGAGCTCGAACTTCTGCTTGGAAGCATCGAGGTTCTCGTCGACGGCGGCACCCTGCTTGACGCCGGAGATGGCGACGAACTCGGCGAGCACCTTGGGCACGTTCTGGCCGATGATGACCTGGAGCTGGCTGCCGGCGAACTGGCATCCCAGAACACCCTTGACCTTCTTGATCTTCTCCACGTCGGCCTTGTTGTTGTCCTTGAGCGTCAGACGCAGGCGCGTCATGCAGTTGGTGGCGACGGAAACATTCTCCGCACCGCCCACGAGCTCGAGGACATCGGTGGCAATCTGCTTGTTATCTACTGCCATGGGACCCCTCCCCATATCTTCGTGTGCCAGCCCCCTTGGGCTTAGGCACGCCTTTGGCCCGGCGACTATAACCCCTTACGGTTGCCGGACCCTTGGATACGCTTTTGTAAACAAGGTGTTTACTGAACGTTTACGGGCTTTAGTTTACACGGAGCGCCGAATTTATGGCAATTTTGCCGTCTACAGTCCGGTGAACGGTAGGTAATCGGGGGTGAACGTATTTGAATGGCGGGAAATGGTCTCTTTGACCCTCTATTGATATATAGCCATTTACGTGGGATTTTATTTTGATGAACACCTCACTGATCTGTTAACTCATCAACAGAATCCCTGCTAGAAGCTAGTAAACATATGTTTAGTAGCTCACGACGTGTTCAATTTTGCCGTTTACCGAGTTCATCTGGTTATTCTTCAATTCTAGATTACACTAAACATGTTTAGTTTGTATTGCCGCAGATGCCAGGCATTCGCGGCGTAAGGGAGGCAGCTCATGGAGCTCAAATTGTGTACCTGCGCAACCGTCACCACCTTGGGCGACTTTGGCCCCTGGATCAGCAAGGTCGTACTCGACCTGCCCTGCACCGTGCGCGCCAACGACATCGACGCGAACACCTTCCATATATATGTAGAGCGTCACGAGCGCTCGGGCGAGGTTCTGATGCGCAAGGAGCGCGGCGCCGACCATGCCGCGCCCTCCGTGGGTTACATCGACATTCTCGCCGCATATCCGTGCGACGAGAACGGACGTAAGCTCGCCGTGGGCACCCATGTGGCGCTCGAGGTCGCCGAGCAGCGCCTGACCAAGACCATCGAAGGCGGCGTCATGGGCTCGCGCATGCTCGATGACCAGCTGCGCATCACGCAGCTCACAGCTCTTCCCGGCAACGACGGCGACGATCCCACCTGCGGCCTGGTCTTCGACACCTGCCGTGGCGATATCTGCCCCGCGCTCAAAGGCTGGAGCAACGCCACGCAAAAGACCGCCGTCGACGGCATCGCGCTCGAATACGGCTTCTTTGAGCCCACCTTTAAGGCCGAAGACTCGGCATGCTTCAACCCCTTTGCGCCCGAGGCGACGGTCGTGCCCCAAAGGGCACCGCTCGTGGTGTATCTGCACGGCGCCGGCGAGGGCAAGGGCGCCACGCAAGGCGAAGGCGCTACGCGCGCCTATATCGGCAACCGCGTGACGGCCATTAGTCAGGCGCAGATCCAGCGCTACTTTGGCGGCTTTGCCTGGGTGCTCGTGCCGCAGTCGCCCACGTTTTGGATGGACAACGGCGTCGAGCAACTCGGTCGCTCCAACCAGAGCATCTACTCCTCCGTGCTCAAGGCGCTTATCGACGAGTTTGTCGCCGAGCATGTCGACCGCATCGACACCGACCGCATCGTGGTCGCCGGTCTTTCCAACGGCGGCTTTATGACCCTGCGCCTGTGCGCCGACTACCCCGATTTCTTCGCCGCGGGCCTTCCCTGCTGCGCCCCGTGGTACAACGCCACGGACAAGGACGTGGCCGCGCTCGCCAAGACGCCGCTGTGGTTTACGCACTCCAAGGGCGACGAGCTCGTGCACCCGCAACAGACCGTGCTGCCGCTGTTCGCGCGCCTGCGCGGTGCCGGCGCCAACGTGCATCTCACCTACTTTAGCCATGTCGAGGACCTGACCGGCGTGTATCGCGAGGCCGACGGCTCGGCCAAAAAGACGTTCAACCACGGCGTGTGGATCCACCAATTCAACGACCTGTGTTATCAAGACTTCGACGGGGGCAACGTACTCATCGACGGCGAGCCGGTGGGCTGCTGGGAGTGGTCGGCCAGGGTTTCGAGGTAACCATCCCATCGGGGGCTCTGACCTTTAGTTTTGTAAACGTCCTCGCGCATGAGCCCCGCTTATCCTGCTCCTTCGGAGCATCGGATAAGCGGGGCTCGCGCTGCGGAATGTTTACAAAACTAAAGGTCAGAGCCCCCTAAGTTAACGTTGTTCGAAACGCTGGTCGGCCGCTTCCGGCGGGCCGCCGGGTCGCGGGCGATGGGGGCGTGGGTCCCGTCTTGCCTTGCGCGTAACTGGCTGAATTGATTTTGATTGGAGCTGTTCCTATGTCCCAGAAGTTGACTCGAGTGATTGTTACCACTGATATGGAAGTCGATGATATGAACTCGCTTGTTCATTTGGCTCTGTATCTCAACTTGCTTGATGTTCAGGCTGTGGTGTATACGGCTTCGCAGTATCACTTTCTTGGGGATGGGGTTCATACGCTCGGCGAGGTGAATTCGCATTGGCGGACCAAAGGGCGGCGCTCTTATGAGTGGGCTGTTGTGCCTCATGAACCCGATCCACTGGCAGGGGAGCTTCGTGAGTATCGTCCGTTTCCCGAGCATTGGATTGAGAGCCTCTGGAGCAATGAATATGCCCAGGCTTGGCCGCAGTTGCAGGCAAATGCGGCCGCTGCCGGTGAGCCGCCGTTTCCCACGCCCGCCCAGATAATCGAGCGCACCTTTGTGGGAAATGTTGCCTTTGAGGGTGATGTGCGCGAGGAGACTGAAGGGTCTCACGTCATCGCCGATGCCATCATGGACGATGACCCGCGCACGCTGTGGCTGCTCAGCTGGGGTGGTATGAATACGATCGTTCGCGCCCTCATGAGTATTGCCGAGCGTTATCGCGCCACACCCGAGTGGCCCGCCGTACAGCAGCGGGTCTATCAGAAGGTGCGCGTGATGGGCGTTGCCGATGGCGTGGGACAGGACAACTCGTGGCTCGACCATGGGCGTGAGCTCTTTCCCGAGCTCATCTTTTGGCGCGTGCCCTATATGTATGGCGGCTATGTCGACGCCAAGATGGCTCAGCCCGATACGCTGCCGTTGTTTCAGGCTCCTTGGCCCAAGCAGAACCTCACGCAGGGCAACGGCCACCTCATGGCACGCTATATGCTCTATGGCGATGGTAAGGTCTACGAAAACGAGCCCGAGCGCTTTCAGTTTGGCAAGCATGCCCGCCTGGATTGGGGCCTGGAAGGCATGCCCGCGGTACAGTTTGAGCGCGGCGACTTTATGGCCGAAGGCGACAGCATGACCTATATTCCGCTGCTTCCGTTTGGCCTGCGCGGTATCGACGACCGCGACTTCGATACGCTGCTCGGCCGCATGTTTCTTGATGGACGCCCCGATGCGAACGCGCCCACCGGTTTTGCCGCCCTCGGCACGCCCTCAGACGACAATCTCAATCCCTACCTGCGTGCCTATCAGGAAGACTTTGCCGCCCGCGCGCAATGGTGCGCCCATGATCCGGCCATCTGCTCGCATCCGGCGCATGTTGTCGAGGTCACGGCCGACCGCAGCGCCGCAGCCGGCGAGCGCATCGACCTTGCGGCGACCATCGTCGACCCCGACGGCAGGGGCTTCGATGCGCATTGGGATGTCGCCGTAGACCCGTCGAGCTATGCAGGCGTCCAGGATCTGTCGCTGTGGCAAGAATGCACGGAGGATGCCACTTTCATCGTGCCCGCCGACGCACGACCCGGCGACCGCTTTGTGCTCACCCTCACCGTGCAGACGCGCGCCGAGCGCCCCTGCAGCCGCTACGCCCAGGTCGCCGTGACTGTGGCATAGCAAGGGCGACGCCCACATTCGACAAAGAGTGTCCCCAGGCGCCAAACGAGCGGGGATTTTTGGACACCCAAATGACGAGAGTGGAAATCTCCCACTTTGAGCCTGCACATAGGCCAAAAATGGGAGATTATCCACTCTCGTTCTGCGAGCACTCATTGGGGACGTACTTAAATGAGTAGTTTCACTCATTTAAGTACGTCCCCAATGAGTAGGAAAAATGGGCCATGTGTCCCAGTTGTGGAGACTCCTTGAGCCGTCTGGGTATCGTGAAAGGCCTCGCACCCCCCCCCATCATCAAAAGTGACACACGCTACCAGTTGATGGGAGGCAGCCATGGGCTTCTTTGACAAGATGTTCGAGAAGAAAGAGTGCGCGATTTGCGGCACCGAGCTGGGACTTCTAGGTAAGACCAAAATCAGCGAAGGCTACCTGTGCAAAGAGTGCGCCGGCAAGCTCTCCCCCTACTTTCACGGCTATCGCTCCAGCACCGCGGACGATATCCGCGAGCAACTCGCCTACCGCGAGGCCAACGCCGAACGCCTGTCTTCGTTCAATCCCACGCGCACGCTTTCTGCCGGACGTACCAACATCATGCTCGACGAAGACGCGGGCCTGTTGATCATCACTTCGCAGAGTCGCTGGCGCGACGCCAACCCCGACATCATCGAGTTCTCACAGGTACTCGGCTGCGATATGGATATCGACGAGCATCGCACCGAGATTTATCGCGAGACCAAGGACGGCGAGCGCGAGAGCTACAACCCGCCGCGCTACGACCTAGATTACGACTTTAATCTGACCATTCACGTCAACACGCCGTACTTTACCGAGATCAACCTGCGCGTGAACGACTCCACCATCGACCAGCGCGGGTCCATCGAGTACCGCGAGGCCAAGCGCCAGGCAACCGAGGCCCGCGACGCCCTAGTGCAGCTGCGCCAGGAAACGCGCGACAGCGTCGTGGCCGCCAAGGCCCCCAAGACCGCGGTGACCTGCCCCTTCTGCGGAGCCACCACCATTCCCGATGCCAGTGGGCGCTGCGAATACTGCGGCGGCGCCATAGGCGCATAGCCCCCGGCACGGAAAGGACCGATCATGGCCTTCGAGAGCGTTAACTATCAGTGCCCCGCGTGTGGCGGCCCCCTGCATTTTGCCAGCGCCGAGCAAAAGCTCGTCTGCGACTACTGCGACTCGCGCTTTGAAGTCGAAGAAGTCGAAGCCCTCTATCGCGAGCGCCAGGACAAGGCAGACGCCAAAGCCGACGCTGCAGCAGCAGCGCCCAAGCCCGCCGCCGACGCTGCCGTGCAGGAGCTCGCCCAAAACGCCGGCTACATCTGCTCGTCGTGCGGCGCCGAGCTCGTGTCCGACGGCACCGTCGCCGTCACCACCTGCCCGTACTGCGGCAACTCCGCCGTGGCGCCCGGCCAGCTCTCTGGCGACTTCTCGCCCGACCTGGTGATTCCATTTAAGCTCGGGCGCGACGACGTCACGGCCGCACTCAAGGAACACTACAAGGGCAAAATCTTGCTGCCCAAGAGCTTTGTCACCGGCAACCACATCGACGAGGTCCAAGGTGTCTACGTGCCGTTTTGGCTCTACGGCGCCCGCGTTGACGGCGAAGTGCACTTTGACGCGACCAACGAGACCGTGACCGAGGAATCCGACCGCACCGTCACGACCACCGACCACTACGATGCCTATCGCAAGGGCAATATCTCGTTTAAGCGCGTGCCCGTCGACGGATCGTCCAAGATGCCCGACGGCCACATGGACGCCATCGAGCCGTTTGACTACGACGCACTGCGTCCGTTCTCGGTCGCATATATGCCCGGCTACATCGCCAACCGTTACGACGAGGACTGCGAGACCTGCAAGGCGCGCGCCGAGCGCCGTATGGAGGAGAGCACGATCTCGGCCCTGCGCGAGACCGTCGTCGACGAATATGACGATGCCACGGTCGAAAGCAAGCAGCTCGACTACACCTGGGAAGACAGCGACTACGCCCTGTTCCCCGTCTGGATGCTCTCCACCTCGTGGAACGGCAAGAGCTACCTGTTTGCCATGAACGGCCAGACCGGCCGCTTGGTCGGCGAGCTCCCCTGCTCCAAGCCCAAGCTCGCTATTGCCTCGGTGCTGTTCTTTGTGATCGGATTTATCCTCTCCCAGATTCTCTTTATGGGTGAGAACGCCTTCGATCCGGATTACCTCGCCTTTGATATCGAGGGCATCCTCATCAACATCGTCGCGCCGCTGATCATCGTGATTATCGGAGACGTGCTACTGGTAGGCCAGCTCAAGACGGCCAACGAGGCCACCCACGCCGACGAGTACTGCGGCGAGCTCGACCTGACCGAGAAGCACGACACCTTCAACCACACCGAGACCACCGTTGTCATGAAAGACGACAAGGACGACTAAGCAATCCGACCAATACCACCCGGCCTTTGACGAGAAAGGAAGATCACCATGGGACTCTTGAAAGCTGGATTGGGAGCTGCCGGCGGCGTCATGGCCGACCAGTGGAAGGAATTTATCTACTGCGAATCGATGCCTGCTGACGTCTTGGCCTGCAAGGGCAGCAAACGCACCGGTGGCCGCAGCTCCAACACGCGCGGCGAGGACAACGTCATCTCCAACGGCTCGGTCATCGCCGTCAACGACGGCCAGGGCATGCTCGTGGTGCAAAACGGCAAGATCATCGAAGTCGCGCTGGAGCCTGGTGAGTTCGTCTTCGATACCGGCAGCGAGCCGAGCGTCTTTAGCGGCAACCTGGGCGATTCCATCAAGGAGACCTTCGCCAATATCGGCAGCCGCTTTACCTTTGGCGGCGACGCGGGCAAGGACCAGCGCGTCTACTTCATCAACACCAAGGAGATCATCGGCAACAAGTACGGCACCGCCTCGCCCGTGCCCTTCCGCGTGGTCGATAACAACATTGGCCTGGACGTTGACATCTCCGTGCGCTGCAACGGCGAGTACTCGTACCGCATCACCAACCCGCTGCTGTTCTACACCAACGTGTGCGGCAACGTGACCGATAGCTACACGCGCGACAAGATCGACAGCCAGCTTAAGTCCGAGCTGCTCACCGCCCTGCAGCCCGCCTTTGCCAAGATCTCGGAGATGGGCATTCGCTACAGCGCCATCCCCGGTCACACCACCGAGCTCGCCCGCGCGCTCAACGAGGTCCTCTCTGCCGACTGGCGCGACCTGCGTGGTGTCGAGATCGTGAGCTTTGGCGTCAACTCCATCGCAGCCTCGCAAGAAGACGAGCAGATGATCAAGGACCTGCAGAAGGCCGCAGTCATGCGCGATCCCACCATGGCAGCCGCCAACATCGCCAGCGCCCAGAGCGACGCAATGCGCGCGGCAGCCGCCAATCCCAACGGCGCGATGGCAGGCTTTATGGGCATGGGCATGGCAGGTGGCATGGGCGGCATGAACGCCAGCCAGCTGTTCGCCGCCGGCCAGGCACAGCAGCAGGCCGCCCCGCAGCCGGCTCCGGCACCCGCTCCCGCACCGGCTCCTGCCGCTGCCCCCGCGGCCGGCACATGGACCTGCAGCTGCGGCGCCACCAACACCGGCAAGTTCTGCTCCGAGTGTGGCAGTCCCGCACCCGCCCCGGCACCGGCCAAGTGGTTCTGCCCCAACTGCGGCAGCGAAAACGGCGGCAAGTTCTGCAGCAACTGCGGAACGCCCAGGCCCTAGCCCCTCTATCTGGTAATTGGCGGGGGATCCGCCACCCCCGCATTTGCTTCTATGGGTTTTTATACAAGAAGGAGGACACCATGAAGACAACGTTCAAAAAGTCCGTACTCGCATTTTTGACATGCGTCCTGGCGCTCGCCTTTGCCCTCACGGGCTGCAGCGGCGGCAAAGACCCCAAGGCCAACTTTGTCGGCAGCTGGAAGCTCTCGGGTGGAACCACGGAGGGCGAAGAGCTGACCGATGAGTATATGGATATGTTCGAGGAATGGGGCATCAGCTGCATCTTGGTCCTGGACGAAGGCGGCACGGGCAGCCTCGATTTGTTCTCCGAAGTTTCCGACCTAAAGTGGGAGGCCAAGGACGCTACCACCGCGAGTATCACCGTCGACAAGGAGACGACCGACGTGAAGCTCGAGGACGGCAAGCTTGTCCTTGAGGACGGCGAGGACAAGCTCATCTTTAGCAAGTCCGATAAGGACCTATCCGGTACCGTGAAGAAGGATCGCGAGGCCGCCGAGAAGGAAGAGGAAGTCGAGGAGGCCGTCGAAGACGGCGATGTCCAGAGCGTCGAAATCTCCCCCGCCGTCACCGTCGCCGATGACGATCTGTGCACCATCACCAT
>URKC01000019.1:0-26247 GCA_900548295.1 uncultured Collinsella sp. | reverse complement strand
CAACTGCGGCGCCGCGGGCAAAAGCCCAGCGGACGCCTTGTTTCGGGGCAACCTGGGGTACCTGGGCGCCGCTCGCTGACGTTTGGCTGACATCGCATCAACCATTGTTGAAAGGTTTTCGCCTTGCATGAATTGGGAATCGTTTACCACATTATTCGCGATGTCGAGAATGTGGCGCGCGCCAATGGCGTGCGTCGCGTTTCGAGCGTGACGTTGCTGCTGGGCGAGGTCTCGGGCGTCGTTCCCGACTTGCTGCTCGACGCTTGGCGCTGGGCGGCGGATAAAAAGCCTATCACGCAGGGCGCGGAGCTTATTGTGGAGCCTGTCGAGGCCGTGACGCATTGCGAGGCGTGCGGCTGCGACTACGCGACGGTCGAGCACGGCAAGACCTGCCCCCATTGCGGTAGCGGCGAGACCTATCTGCTGCAGGGCCAGGAGGTCATGATCAAGCAGATCGAGACCCCCGACGAGGACCCGACAGACGCTGCCCCCGACGGCCTCTCCGATGCCCCCGACGCCGTCGACGCCGCCAACCCCCTCCACATCGCCTAACTTAGTCTTTGGGGACGTTCTTAAACGACTAGTCGAAAAAGAACGTCCCCAACGACTACTTTGCTAGAGCATATTTCTTACCATTAGTCAAGCACCATCTGTTTAAACGAAATAGCCTCAACCCGAGCACATTTGTGTCTGTTTAAAACCGGCAATAATGAACAGCGTGCTCAATTCGGTCATGTACATAGATCAGTTATCAATCCTCAGCAGTAAATCAGCCAAAATGCTGGAATGTAATCAGGTTGTAATAAATCAAGACGTTTAAACAAATAATGCTACCTTTTGCAGTTTTTCATATAATTCTGCTGTGTTTGCAGCTATACTCTTTTTTGTCGTGTAGGAATTACGTAGACAAAAAGGAGGTTATGTGATGGTAAGTATTGTTCTTGCTAGCCATGGTGACTTGGCGGCTGGAATCAAGCAGACGGGCTCGATGGTCTTTGGCGATCAGCCGTCTGTAGCCGTGGTCTCGCTCGAGCCGAGCATGGGCCCCGACGACTTCCGCGCCAAGGTCGAGGAGGCAATCGCTTCCTTCGAGGACCAGGAGCAGGTGCTCTTCCTCGTTGATCTGTGGGGCGGCACGCCCTTCAACCAGATCAGCGGTCTCATCGAGGGCCATGATTCCTGGGCTATCGTCACCGGTGTCAACCTGCCTATGCTCATCGAGGCATATTCGCAGCGCTTTGACGCAAAGAACACTGCACATGCGATCGCAAAACATCTCGTGACTGAGGCTAAGGCCGGCGTGCGCGTCAAGCCCGAGTCTCTGGAGCCCGAGGAGAAGAAGCCGGCTGCGGCCGCCGCTGCTCCTGCGGGTGCCATTCCTCCGGGAACGGTGATCGGCGACGGGCACATCAAGATCGCCCACGTCCGTATCGACACGCGTCTGCTGCATGGTCAGGTGGCCACCACGTGGACCAAGCAGATCAACCCCAACCGCATCATCGTGGTCTCCGACGGCGTTGCTCACGACGAGCTCCGCAAGACCATGATCGAGCAGGCTGCCCCTCCGGGAGTCCATGCCAACGTCGTGCCCATCAAGAAGATGGCCGAGGTCGTCAAGGACACGCGCTTTGGCGACACCAAGGCGATGCTGCTGTTCGAGAACCCGCAGGATCTGCTCAGGGCCATCGAGGCCGGCGTCGACATCAAGGAAGCCAACATCGGTTCCATGGCCCACTCCAAGGGCAAGGTCGTCGTCACTAACGCTGTCGCTATGGGCGATGACGACGTCAAGACCATCGAGGCTCTCAAGGCCAAGGGCGTCAAGTTCGAGGTCCGCAAGGTTCCTTCGGATTCCTCCGAGGATCTCGACGCCATGTTGAAGAAAGCTAAGGCCGAACTGGCCGCTCAAGCATAGTAAAGGAGGGTCCGATACATGTCTGCAATCACTATTCTGCTTGTTGCGATTGTCGCGTTGCTTGCCGGTATGGAAGGCATTCTGGATGAGTTCCAGTTCCATCAGCCGCTCGTGGCATGCACGCTTATCGGTCTCGTAACCGGTCACCTTCAGGAGGGCATCCTCCTGGGCGGTTCGCTCCAGATGATGGCCCTTGGCTGGGCTAACGTCGGCGCCGCCGTCGCGCCTGACGCCGCTCTGGCCTCGGTCGCTTCTTCGATCATCATGGTGCTCGCCCTCAACGGTGGCGCCACCGATTCGGCCAAGGCCGTTACCGCCGCCATCGCCGTCGCCGTCCCGCTGTCGGTCGCTGGTCTGTTCCTGACCATGATCTGCCGTACCCTGGCTACCGCTATGGTTCACGGCATGGACGCCTGCGCCGAGAAGGGCGACTTCGCCGGCATCGAGCGTTGGCAGTACGCCGGCATCCTCATGCAGGGTGTTCGTATCGCCATCCCGGCAGTACTTCTGTGCATCATCCCGGCCGAGGCTGTTACCAACGCGCTTAACGCTATGCCCGATTGGCTGTCCGGCGGCATGGCTGTCGGCGGCGGCATGGTCGCTTCCGTCGGTTACGCCATGGTCATCAACATGATGGCCACCAAGGAGACCTGGCCGTTCTTCATCCTCGGCTTTGTCCTTGCTGCCATCCCTCAGCTCACGCTGATCGCCCTTGGCCTCATCGGCATCTCCCTTGCCCTCATCTACCTTGGCCTTAAGGATCTGGCCAAGCAGGGTGGCGGCATGGGCGGTGGCTCCGGTGACCCGCTCGGCGACATTCTGAACGATTACGAGTAGGAGGGGAGTGATACATATGGCAGAGAACAAGATTCAGCTCACCAAGGCTGACCGTAAGAAGGTTTGCTTCCGTCATCAGTTCCTTCAGGGCTCGTGGAACTACGAGCGTATGCAGAACGGCGGCTGGTGCTTCGCAATGATCCCTGCGATCAAGAAGCTCTACACCAGCAAGGATGACCAGATTGCCGCTCTTAAGCGCCACCTGGAGTTCTATAACACCCACCCCTATGTTTCCGCCCCCGTCATTGGCGTTACCCTCGCCCTCGAGGAGGAGCGCGCCAACGGTGCTCCGATTGACGACGTCGCCATTCAGGGCGTCAAGGTCGGTATGATGGGCCCGCTCGCCGGCGTCGGCGACCCCGCCTTCTGGTTCACCCTTCGCCCGATTCTGGGCGCACTGGGCGCTTCCCTGGCCCTGTCCGGCAGCATCGCCGGTCCGCTGCTGTTCTTCTTCGCGTGGAACATCATCCGTTACGCCTTCCTGTGGTACACGCAGGAGTTTGGCTACAAGGTCGGCTCCTCCATCGCCAAGGACCTCTCCGGCGGTCTGATGGGCAAGGTCACCGAGGGCGCTTCCATCCTGGGTATGTTCATCATCGGCGCCCTGGTCGAGCGCTGGGTGTCCATCTCCTTTACCCCGATCGTCTCCAAGGTCACGCAGTCCGCTGGCGCCTATATCGACTGGGCTAATCTGCCCGCCGGCGCCGAGGGCGTCAAGCAGGCATTGACGATGTACAGCTCTGTCGGTGCCACCGCACTCGACCCGGTGAAGGTCACCACGCTTCAGGCCAACCTCGATCAGCTCATCCCCGGTCTTGCCGCCGTGTGCCTGACTCTCTTGGTCTGCAAGCTCCTCAAGAAGAAGGTCAGCCCGATCGTCATCATCCTGGCTCTCTTTGCCGTGGGTATCATCGGTCGCGTCTGCGGCTTCATGTAAGCACGCTTCGGTTTAAGACCGAAAGTTACTACGCTTAGGCTTCTGAGCCATTGAAACGGACCGCACCCGGTGGGTACACTGGATGCGGTCCGATTGTTTTTATTGGAGGGCGAGGCGCGTATGGCGCAATCTCAGAACAGCACGGTCGATCTGACGACGCCGGCAACCTGCCTTATGGGGCTTACCAGCCACGGTAACGTGATGGTGGGCAATAAGGCGTTTGAGTACTATAACGAGCGCAATCCCGAGGATTATATTCAAATCCCGTGGGACGAGGTCGACTATATCGCCGCCGAGGTTTTGCGCGGCACCAAGAAGATCACGCGTTTTGCCATCTTTACCAAAGAGAATGGCCACTTTACGTTTTCGACGCGCAATGACAAGGAAACGCTTCGCGCGGTGCGTAAGTACATTGACGAGGACAAGCTCGTTCGTTCGCCCGACTTTATCGATGTGACGGCCAAGGGCGCCAAGAGCATCCCCTCCGTCATCAAGAACCTTTTCCACAAAGGCAACTAGCCATTAAAGAGCGCCCCCCTAAAGTGGGACGCGGTTTCCCATGAGGCTCGATCGGGAAAGTGCATCCCGGTTCGAGTGCCGATTGCGGGATGTAGTTTCCGGAACGGGCCCGTTTGGGAAACCGTGTCCCGTTTCGAGCCGAAATTCTGGGACACAGTTTCCCGGCGAGGTCTCATGGGGAAAGTCTGACCCAGAATTTGCCTGGATAGTGGGGTGCACTTTCCGGAGGGCTGTTCCACCGCAACTTCGAAGAGTGGCTATACGTTGCATTACAGCGGCGTAAATCTGCTACACTAGTACAGCATGCCTCCGTAGCTCAGGGGATAGAGCACCGCTCTCCTAAAGCGGGTGTCGACGGTTCGAATCCGCCCGGGGGCACCAGAAAAATCGCAGGTCAGGAGTTAATTTTGCTTCTGACCTGTTCTGGTTTTAGGGTTAAGAACTGCTTTTGTTTGTAAATCTGGTAAGTAAATAATTTAATTTACCGAGTTTTCCACTGAAAACAGGAAATCACCATTTTGGGGATAAAAAGTTTTCAACAGCCGTTAGTCGGTTCCATTTTGGTGAATCGCTTCCTCAATTTGGGTAAAAAATTTCACCATTTTGATGATTCGGCTGCTTTGAGTTTTGATAAAAACGCCTGTTCAGAAGCTTGCGCTATACCCATTTTGGTGAAACCAATTAATAGAGAAATATACTATAAAGATATAGGGACGGCGATGCAGTCCTCTTCGCTCGCGAAGCTCGCTGCGCGGCCACGTACCGTGTCCTTGCCGCCGGCTAAGCCGTCGATAAAGAATAGGGACAGCGATGCCGTCCCCTTCGCTCGCAGAGCTCGCTGCGCGGTCACGTGCCGTGACCTTGCCGCCGGCTGTGCCGTCGATTGATTCGCTCACTGCGTTCGCTGATTGATTGATTGATAGACTAATCCGTTTTCTCAGTAACACCAGTCATGAGTGCAGCAATTGACATGTTGAATCCATTGGCAATTTTGCAGAGGTTTGAAAGACTGACATTTCTTCGTCCGACTTCAATGCTCGCGTAGTAGGAACGATCCATCTCAATCAAATTGGCGAACTGCTCCTGGCTGTACCCGAGTCCAGCGCGGAGCTCTTTGCATCTCATGCCGAATGATTTCTGAAGCGTCTTCGTATCCATGACAAAAAGAGTCATGGATTGTTGTATTTATGCCAACGGACTATATACAACAATCCCTGTTAAGGCGCATAATTACCTTTATTGGAAAGAGTTCTGATGCCTAGTCGGACATGGCATGGAAAAGGAATGGAATAGCAATGACTCAGGGAAAGCATTTCGCTGCCGGTGGCGATCACTTCGCCACACTGCCAAGCAAAAAGATTCACGCCCCGAAGGGGATCGCGCGTCTGACCGTCACCGCGGCGACCATGGCCGCCATGACCGGATCGAGCCTCATCTCACCGTTCACGGCATTCGCCCAGACCGGTGACGGGGGCACGCAGCACCCCGCCGTGATGTCGCCGATCGCCGCCCACGCCGGCGCGGCATCCGGTGCCGGCGCGAAATCCGCCGCACAGACCATCACGGACCTGCAGAAGGCAGTCGACGAGGCGAAGGCGAAGGAGGACGCCGCCAAGGCATCCTACGATGAGGCCTCCGGTCCCTACAACGAGGCGGCTTCCGCCCGCGACCAGGCCAAGGCATCCTACGATTCTGCAGTCAGCGCCGGCACGGCAGCCGACCGAGCGGCAATGGACGAGTACGCCCGTCAGGTCGCGGAGGGCAAGGACGCCGCCGATGCCGCCGGCAAGGACCTCGAGCAGGCGAAGACGGGTCTCGCAGACGCCAAGGCGGATGCATCCGAGAAGGACGAAGCGTACCAGTCCGCCCTCAAGGCGGCCCAGGATGCCAAGGACGCCCTCGATAAAGCCAAGGCCGATGCCGTAGGCGCCACCCCGGAGGCAATCAGTGCCGCCGAGCAGGCCGTGCGCGACGCCCAGGATGCCGTGAGTAGGGCACAGGCCGAACTCGCCAACGCCAACGCGACGCTTGCCGATGCCCAGTCCAAGCTGGTTGCGGCCCAGTCTGCAAAGGATGCCGCCGATTCTGTCCTCGCCGCAGCCAAGCAGAACAAGGACGCGGCGGATGCGAAGACCGCAGCCGCCAGCGCCGCCTACGAGAAGGCGAAAGCCGACCTCGCCGCAGCGGAGGCAGGCGCCAGCGGCCCGGAGTACGATGCCGCGAAGCAGAAGGTCGCAGACGCAGAGGCAGCCCTCGCTGCCGCACGAGCGGTGCAGTCCCAGTGCGAGTCCGAGCTCGAGCAGGCGCAGTCCGCTGCAGCAACGGCGCAGTCCGAGCTGAATGATGCCCAGGCGTCCCTCTCCGTAAAGCAGCGGGCCGCGGCCGATGCCAAATCCGGCGTGGGCGACGCCCAGTCCGCACTCGATGCCGCGAACGCCGACCTCGATGCCGCCAAGCAGGCGAATGCCGACGCCGTCGCCAAGCTGGATGCCGCGAAGCAGGCTGTCAAGGACGCCGAGTCCGCCAAGGCAGCCGCCGACGTAGAGCTCGCGAACGCCAAGGCCGCAAAGGATACCGCAGACGCGGCCGTGACCGCCGCCCAGCAGAAGGTCGACGAGGCACAAACGAAGGTGGATCTCGCAGACGCGCAGCTCAAGCAGGGAGCCATCGGTTTCTTCAAGGCCATGGGTGCCGATTCAGCCATCGAGATCATCCAGAACTGCACGTACAAAGACTACACCGAGATCGGAAACAGTCTCGACGCAACGGGCCTTGAAAACATGCTTTCGTCCATCACGGTCATGAAGAACGTGAACGCCTACCGTAAGTCCGTCGGCCTTTCCGAGCTTGAGGTAAGCTATAAGCTCATTGCGGCAGCGATTGCAGATGCAAACTATTCGACGAAAAATGTAGAGCATGCCCAGCAGTTCGATGTCGGTGAAAACCTTGCCTGGAGCTATCGCGACCCCTGCAAGGCCTGGATCTATCAGGAAAAGGATCTGTTTGACAAGACTGCAGCATCCCTTGGTGCGACGAATCTTTCCGGAAAGGACGCCTACGACTTCTGGTACGCCAACCAGGACAAGTTCGATTACTACCGTATCGGTCATTACATGAACATCATCAACCCTGACTATGCTGTCATGGGATGCGGTCTGAACGATGACACCCGTTTGACGTTCTCGCTCACGCTGCAATACGGCGGTTGGGCAGGCTCCGGTTGGAACATGAACCCCATGTCCGTCGACGAGTACGAGCAGAAGCTGATCTCCTACATCGACGGTCTCAAGAACGCCAAGAGCGCACTCGACGCAGCCAAGGCCGATCTCGCATCCAAGAAGCAGGCAGCCGCCGGCGCCACCGCAACCGTTCAGCAGAAGCAGGTCGCAGCGGATTCCGCACAGGCAGATGTCGATTCCGCGAAGCAGGGCGTTGCCGATGCCCAGCGTGCCGTCGATGCCGCCAAGGCTGATGTCGCCGCCAAGCAGCAGGGCGTCACGGATGCCCAGACCGAGCTTGATGCGGCGAAATCGGACCTCGAAGCTGCCAACGCGGCAGTCGATACGGCAAAGTCGACCGTCCAGCAGAAGCAGGTCGCCTTTGATGCCGCCCACGCAGCCGTAACGACCGCACAGTCTAAGTTGGATTCCGCCAAGGCGGACACCGAGGCCAAGCAGCAGGACGTCATGGATGCGAACGCCGACCTCGCGAAGTTCTTCCAGGACGTCGCCGACGCCAAGAAGGCGGTCGATACCGCAAAGAGCGCCCACGACGCGGCGGTAGCCGACCAGGCCGAGAAGGCGGCGGTCCTCGCAGCCGCCAAGCAAAAGGCGGATACCACCGCAAGCGCCCTCGCGGATGCCCAGCGTGCCGTCGATGCCGCAAAGGCCGACACCGGCGTTGCCGCCGACAAGCTTACCGGCTCCCAGACCGATCTCGAGGACGCACAGTCGAACCTCGACATCCTTACCGATCTTGCCGCGAAGCTCGCAGAGGCACAGCAGCGCGAGCAGGATGCAGTAAAGGCCGTCAATGACACCAAGGCCGCGCTCGATGCTGCGAAGGCGGATACCATCGCCGCCGAGTCCCTGGTCTTTGCCGCCGAGCAGGCAAAGGCACAGGCAGACGCCAAGCTGTCGAAGCTGAACTCCATCGACGCCGGCGCGGCGATCGCTTCCGGTCATGATGTGAACGCGGATGACGCCCTCAACGCGCTTTTCGCCGCAGCAGTCGAGGCACGTGCCAAGGTCGCGCCCGCCAAGGCCATCCTGGACGAGAAGCAGGCCGCGGTGGACGGGCTCCAGCCCGGCTATGATGCGGCACTCGCCGCCTACGAGTCGGCGAAGTCCGACCGCATCGCAGCGGAGCAGAAGCTTTCCGATGAGATTGCCCGACAGGATGCGGAGGAGGCCGCAAAGCAGCAGGCGGCATACAGCCCGAAGCACCTCGCCGGCACGGATACCGCCCAGACCGGCAGCCTCGCCCAGACCGGTGACCGCGCGGGACTCATCGGCGAGACGTTCGCCATCGGCGGTACCGTCCTCGTGGCAGCCGGCGTCTTCCTCGATCAAAAGAAGCGCCGCGAGCAGATGTAAAAGCGAGCCGGGCGTTGGATATCGGCTAGTGTCCAACGCCCGGTTTCATGGACCGGGAGATCGGTGTGAGAACAAAGGCTATTATCGTTGCGCTTCTGGTGTGCCTTTCGGCACCTCAGATTGGATGTGCCGGCGTTGCAAAGCAGGGAAGCGGCTCTACGGAAAGGGCCGCCACAGCGGTAAAGAATAAAGACAAAAAGAAGCCAAGCGAAGAAAAGGCGGCGCAAACCTCTGGAACCAAAACCGAGGAGAAGAAAGAGTCCGACGACAAGGACCAGAAGTCCGATGACTCCAAGAAGGAGGATAACAAGTCTTCCGATTCCTCGAAGTCGGACAACAAGGGCGATTCCTCCCAGTCCGAGCAGAATTCCGGCAATTCGCAGAGTTCCGGCAGCAACAATTCCTCTTCCAACGGCGGCAGCCAGAAGAAGTGGGTTGCCGAGCAGGGCCACTGGGAGACAGATTACAGCCAGGTCTGGGTGCCGAATGTGGTTTATACGCGCCATGAGCGTTGGATCTGCAGTGCATGCCACGCAGCATTTGGATCTGCAGCCGAAATGGACGCTCACGCTCACGCTACTTTTGGCGATGCGCAGCATCCTAGCGGCGGTTCTGCAATCAATGATTCGTATACCACCTCTGAGGACCAAGGACATTATGAACAGCAGGCTACGGGACAACATTGGGTTGTCGACGTCGCCGGTCACTGGGAGTAATGTACATCGTTCCTATCCTCTTACGTTCGGTAAATGATTATTTATTTGTGGGCGGCCGGTTTCGGTCGCCTTTTTTAAACGCCCAGTCTGGGAGCAAACGATAGGAAAGCAATCAAACGAGAGGCCGCTCCAAAAGAATCCGGCGGTGCCGGATGCTTCGGGTAAAAACTTCCGCAAATCGGTAAGGTCTTCCATCATCTTGCTCCAGCCCTCGCCCGGAGTCCGCTGCGCGGTAATGCAAACACTCGGCATCCCTCGCGTTCGCATTACCGCTTCGCTCTCGCTACAGCGAATTTCTAACACTCAGCATCCTTCGCGTTAAAAATTCGCTTCCGCTCACGGTCTCCGCTGACACTACGACACCGCGAAGCCTTTCGCTCGAAACGAGGCCTCTCGTTTCGTGTCTACGCTACGCTCCGCCCAATCGCCGTTCCGGTGATTGCAAGATTGGTGTTGGGCTAGATAAATGGGGCCATACTCGCCCCCTTTATCTGCCAACACATCTTGTTTATCGCCTCCCACGGCGATAAAGTTAGAAATGAAGTTCGCCTTTCATTTCTAAGTAAAGTGACGGCGTCACTTCAAAAATCGGCGCGACGTCAGTCGCTCCTAAAAAGGAAAGCAATCTCATATCGGTTTTGAATCGGTGGCCTCACCGATTCGCTCTGCTTTCCTGGGGGCATGAATGATGAGTTGCAAACGTCCGCACACCGTTAAGGCGACACTCACTTCTGAAGAATACGAAACGCTTTCCGCTTTGGCAGAAAAGGCGGGCATGACGAAAGCCGAATTCATTCGCTATGCACTGATTCATTGGAATGAATCGTTCGATGATCTAGTCATTTCCAAAAATAAGAACGGTGGCCGTAGCAAAAAGCTGCAAACCGTTTCAGAGGATTCGAACGAAAAGCGCTCGGAGGTTATTTACGTCAAAGTCACCGATGGCGAGCACGAGGCGATTCGCAAGCAGGCGGATGCGCTCGGCACGACCGTCAGTGCGTATGCCCGCCGCGTGATGCTGGCCGGGAAAATCGAGATGATCGATTTCGATATGAGCCAGGTCGCAAAAATCTATCACGAGCTGTATCGCGAGGGGACGAACCTCAACCAGCTGATGTATTTTGTGAATGCGCAAGGTCTTCCGGCCTACAACGAGAAGGCGGTTTTCCGAACGCTTGAAAAGGTTTACCAAAATGCCCGTAAAGTCACCCTCTTCATCGAAGAGCTCGAACAGCGCTATTTCACCGATGGCGGTGAGCTCGATGACCGTCGTTAAGCAGAAAGGTGTTTCGTCCGAGCGCTACGCGAAGCACCTGCGCAAGTACATTAACGGAAAGAATGCTTTGGCCCGCGGCGGCTGGAACCTCGCGAACGGAAAGCACTGGTTTTCCGAAATGGCTATGACGCGGAAGATGTTCCATCACGACAGGCCCGCGCGTGCCGGCGCGAAAAACATAACGATGCTTCATCAGATTCTCGCCTTTCTGCCCGAGGAGTGCAGCTGCAACGGAGGCAAGATGACCCCCGATGCGTGTATGGCCTACGCGGAGCAATGGCTTGCGAAACACTACCCGCATCAACAAGTGATTGTCGCGTTGCATGAGGAAAGCGATAAGGCGGGAAAACGCTACGCGGTTCATATGGCGATTAACCGCACGGATCTTTTGACGGGTAAGCGTTGCGAGACGGGCGGGCGTCGCGGAAAGTACGAACGCGCTGCGTGGGTTCGTGAAATGGACGAGGCCTGGAATCTCGCTCAGCTCGAAAAGGGAAAGAAGAACTCGAAGATTCGAGACCGACAGCCGCGCGACACTGAAAAGAAAATCGTTGAGCGGGGAGAGTACAGTTATAAAAACAATCTGCGCGAGTTGATCCATCTTGCAATCAACGAAGGTCATCCGAAGAATATGGAGCAGTTTAAAAAGTTACTTGCCTCATGGGGCGTAGACATTTTCATCAAGAACAATCGAGTCTATGCGACAGATCTCGATATCAAGGAGGCCGGCAACCCGAAGTGCACTTTCAACCTGACTCGTCTTGACGGGAGGTTTGCGGTCAAGCAACTTGAGGCGGCCTTCAAAAATAACGTGCTGGAGGCCGAGCGAGCCCTTCCTTATGAGAGGCGTTGCGAGATTTACATTCAACGGCTTAAGAAGGCGTATTCGGCGTGGGTCGAGCAGGCAAAGGCGAGCAAGGGCGTCGCCTACAATCTCTTTCCTAAGTTCATCGCACCGAAGTGCGATGAAGATCTGCTCGAGGATCCGGCGGTTCGTGATGAGCTTCTTGCCCGGCGCGGTTACGCAAGAGAGATTCGCAACCGTTACGCCGGCGCCGTTCCCGATGCTGGCGATGACCGCGTTCGCGCCGCAGGACGAGACCATGGTGGCAACGGCGACATCTCGCCGCAGGTCGATCGTGCGGTCGACCGAGGCGATTACGATCGCGGCGACGCGCCTCGCTAGTTTTGGAAAGCCTATCGTCGGTGCCCTAGCGCGCTGCCATCCAGTGCCGATTCTGCCATACTCGCAATTCGGTGAGGATGAGGAGTATGAATTGATCGGCGGGGGTCAGCCGCTCTGATAGAATCGTCCTTGCTGTCGGCAGCCCTCGTGCCGGGCAGAGCCCTCCATTTGATGGGAGGTGATGCCCATGACCGATTTCACCGAGCTCGTGAAGCTCCTGACCGCTATGGTCTCGCTCCTCACGGCCCTTGTCGGCCTTTCCAAGGCACTCAAGCAGGGTTCGAAGCCCAAAAAGAAAGGCCACCGTCGCTAAGACGATGACCCAACTTCATTAAGCAACGGCTCTGCCCAGCTCTCTACAACTTGGGCTGCCGTCGGCACCATTTTACCCTCCTGACGAGGAATTCGTCCATATTTCAAAAATCAAATCCTGTTCGCGCGTGGGCGTAAACTTATATAGTTGGGCAAATCCGGCAGATTGGAGCTTGAAACATGAGGGATATGCACCTCATGTCGCTCATAAAACGTCTCCTGACCTCGAAGGAGAACGTTTTTTAGCGATAAAAGGAGACATAAAAATGATCTGGTTTACCAGCGACACCCACTTCGGGCATGAGAACGTGCTGAAGTTCACCGACCGCCCGTGGGAGACGATTTGGCAGATGAACGACGCCATCGTCGACAACATCAACGGCAAGGTTGCCGTGGACGACGAGCTCTACATCCTGGGGGATTTCTCATTCAAGATGACCGCCCAGGACGCCTACGGGCTGCGCAAGCAGATCGCCTGCAGGCGCATCCACCTCGTCCCGGGAAACCACGACAAGGACTGGACCCAGCCGGCGGTCACGGGCGCCTTCACCGTGGAGCCGCCAATCTGCGTGCTCAAGATCGACGGGCGGAAGATCGTCCTGAGCCATTACCCCATGGCCGACTGGCAGGGCATGAACCATGGATCGTGGCACCTCCACGGGCACATCCACAGCAGCGGCGGCGCGTACAACGAGTTCAACCGCAAGCAGGGCCTTCTGCGCTACGACGTCGGTTGCGATGCCAACGGGCACTCCCCGGTGAGCCTCGATGAGCTGAGGGAATGGTTCGCCGGAGTCGACGAGCCGTGCGGCCGGGTGAAATGGCCCTGGTGGGTCAACGAGACCGGCGACAGACAGGTCGAGCGCGAGCTGGCGGCGTACAAGAGGGAAGAGGTGATTCGATGACGGTCTATGTGACGGGCGACATCCACGGTGGACTCGACATGCAAAAGCTCCGCGACTGGGAGCTTGGCGATAGTCTTACCAGCGACGACTGTCTCATCGTTGCCGGTGACTTTGGCTTTCCGTGGGACTTTTCTGCCGAGGAATGCGCCGGCATCGCCTGGCTGGAGTCGCGCCCCTACACGGTACTGTTCGTCGACGGCAACCACGAGCGCTTCGATCACTGGGAGGAGCGCCCCATGGAGCCGTGGCATGGCGGGCTGACGCAGCGCCTGTCGGACACCTCGCCCATTCGGCGCCTGACGCGCGGCGAGGTCTTTGAGCTCGACGGTTCGACAATCTTCACCATGGGCGGTGCCACGAGCGTGGACAGGGAATACCGCGTGCCGTATTCCAGTTGGTGGCCTCAGGAGCTCCCGGATGAGTGCGAATTCGATGCCGTGCGGGCAAAGCTCGACGAGGCCGGCTGGAAGGTCGACTGCGTCATCACCCATACCTGCGCCACGCGTATGCTCTCGCCGACGCTCTACCCGGACCCAGGCTGGGAACGCCCTGATGTGGACCGGCTGACCGGATTCCTCGACGAGCTCGAGGACCGCCTGGACTACAAGCGCTGGTATTACGGCCATTTTCACCGAGACGGCAATCCGGACGAACGGCACACGGTGCTGTATGACCGGATCGTGAGGCTCGGGGACAAACTCCTGCCGTGGGGTGCGTACTGATGACGGTCTATGTGACAGGCGACGTGCACGGCAGGGCCGAGTACGGGTCCAGCCGGTTTGCATTCAAAAATTGGCCGCTGGGCCGGACCCTGACGCGCGATGACGCGGTGATCGTGGCCGGCGACTTCGGCTTTGTCTGGGACGGCTCGAATGCTGAGAGGTATTGGCTCGACTGGTTCGAGTCGAAGCCCTGGACCACGTGTTTCGTAGACGGCAACCATGAGAACCACCACGCCCTGGCCGGGCTGCCGGTGCGGGAGTGGAACGGCGGGCTCGTCCATGAGGCACGACCGCACGTGCTGCACCTGATGCGCGGAGAGGTGTTCGATATCGACGGGCTCACAGTCCTTGCCATGGGCGGCGCCGCGAGCAACGACAGGCAGTATCGCAAGGAGGGGAGGAGCTGGTGGCCTGAGGAGATGCCGAGCGAGGAAGAGATGGACCACTGCCGCGCCTCGCTCAACCGCGTAGGCTGGAGGGTCGACTACGTTGTGACTCACGAGGCTCCGGCTGCCCTTGCTGAGGGGCTGTGTCGCGAACGCGGACATGAGTACCGCGGGGATCCGCTGCAAACCTTCCTGGGTGAGCTCGACGGACGGCTCGGCTACCGCGTCTGGTTCTTCGGTCACTACCATCGCGATAAATGGTGCGACACCAGGCATCGCCTTATCTACCGAGACATCGTGCCGATCGAAGATGCTGCGCCCGGTTCTAGAAACCTTCTAAAAGCGCTCTAGAAGGTTTCTAGAAATCAGTTACCTGACAGGAAGGGCGCGGGACTACTCGCCCCTCATCTTGGTCATGACCTCGACCTTGGCCTCGGCCACGGTCGCCCGCCGCTCGGAGGCGGCGAGGCGGTCCTTGAGGGCGGCGACTTCGGCCATCAGGTCGCGCTGGGCCAGTAGCGCATCGCTCAGCTCGGCCTGGGCTTTCAACGCAGCGTCACGCTCGCCGCGCAGTCGCTCGATCTCATCGGCCATGGCCTCAGCCTCGGCGTGGAGCTGGGCGACCTGCCTGCCGAGCCCCTTAGCACGGGAAAGGTGCCTGACGCCCGCGGCGTGGAGCTCGTTGTTCTCGAGTTCGAGACTCGCGGTATCGAGTTCGAACTTCTCCTCTATAAAGGCAATCCGCTCATTGCAGTCGGCCTCAATTTTTTCATTCCGATCCGTCGCCTCGGCGAGCTTGCGGTTGAATTTGTCGAGCTGGGCCCTGAGCAGCGCGTTCTCGGTCTTGAGATCGGCGGTCTCGCGCAGCAGCTTCTCTCGCCAAGCCTTTTCAATCTGCTCGGCGGCCTCATCGAGGACGTCCTTCACGCCGGGCGTCTCGCTGATTTTTCTGTCGTTCGGGTTGTCTGTCATCGTGCGGCACTCCAATCAACAATGGGCATGGCTCCGCCATGCCGTACGGCTGGGAACAAATACGCGGCCGCTGTTGAGTTGTGTTTGTCCTGCGCTTGGTGAGTTCTAAAAGCGTCTCAAGTCATACGTTCACGCAGGTTTTCGATTGGAGAAATACCGCACGTTTTCATGGTATCACGTGCCTTAAAGAACATGAATGGGCGGTCATATCGATTCGTTGAAAATAGCACCTACGACGTGCTGGTGGCGGGAGAGTGATGGCGTTAAAGATGTCGAGAATGATTATGGGAGTATTTTAGATGCAGGTATGAGAAAGGGTCGAATCGAAGTGTCTGGCCGGACGCCAATTGTCCGGGAACTGTTTCGGTTCGACCCTGCTTCATTTTACATCCGCGGCATGTTTTTGTAGACGCCTGGCGATTACCGACCTTCACGACCTCGATGACGGTTTCCCCGTCCTCGATTCTTGCCAGATTGCGGTAGACATGCTGCGTGAATGGTCGGATATCATTTGAGCCAGAATCCTCTTCTATTGAAGCGGATTCTGGCTCAGTGGTTTTTAACTCGGTTGTTTGACAGAAGCCCACGTCGATAGTCGGGCTGTGGACTTAAGATTTCGGGGGCTCCCAAGCGTTTTCGATCGCGGCGCGGTAGATTGCAGCGTAATTAAGCATCCAGCTGCCATCACCAGTTTTTTGAATATACCCCTTATCCTTTAGAGAAGTATAGGCTCGGGATATCGTGTTCTTGCTCAAGTGGTAGTGATCCTCAATCCATTTGCTTCTAGCGCAAAAGCCCATGGGCCGTTTGTTTTTGGAAGGTTTTCCAAACTTCCATACGAGGCCGAGGATGAGACGCTCGGCGGCAACGGTGGTGACGCAGCACGCCCACTCGGGCACTGAAATAAAAATAGCTTTATCCATTTTCTCTATAATCTTTCGTTGCTCGGTAACATCATCGTTGAATATGTCGGAAATTGACGGTAGCTCGCTCATGTTTACCACCTAGTCAAGGTGGGCGGTACGACCTTCAAGCTGCTTGAAAAGCTCATAAAACGAGCTTTCAAACATGTAATTCGAGCGATGGATTTGGATGAGCTTGCCGGACTCGCGCATGAATTTGCGTGCGGTGTTTTCGCTCCAGCCAGTGAGTTCGCGGATATCGTTAACGCGGAGCAACCGATCGCACTGAGCGGCACCAGTGGGGAAAGTCGGTGTGGACGCCTGAGTGCTAATCTTTGGAGTAGCCATGATGAGCTATCCTTTCAATGAGGGCCCTCCCTGTGCTTGTAAGACTTACCAGGTTCATAAGCACTTGGGGGGCCGGTTTCTATGACTACATGCGTAGCCATCTGACAGCTTTAGCATGTATTAAAACTCATTAGTTGTCAATCAAATATAGCATCTACCTGCGGAAACGGTATTATAGTACCGTAATATTATGAATAAAACGATGAATGAAAAACATGCTATTTCTCGCTTCTCTGTATATAGGCGTTGATGAAGTCTTCGTAGCCTTTAACTGCTTTTATTTCTGATTGTTGAACGAGGCTTGTATACGTTTTGAGCGTGATATTGGGGTCCGCGTGGCCAAGAATACCTTGCACGCTTCTAACGTCCGATCCGTTCGCCAGCATAAAAGTGCTTACGCAATGCCTGAGCTGATGCGGGCAGATGCCCTTATATAGTTTTCCGCCAGTCGAATTATTCGGCTCATAGATTCCAAGATTGCAGCTAACTGCGAAATCGCGAAACCAATGGTTGAAGATGTAGTTCTTCATGTGACAGACAGTAGGGACCCCTTGCTCGACAGCAATATCGCTAATGATGGGAGTGCTGCCAGTCTGGGACAGCCCCAGAGAGGCCAGGAGCTCTTTTTGTATGGCTGACCATGATTGAAGACGTTCGGCCAGGGTTTCTCCAACGGGGATTTTGCGTTGGCTTTCTTGTGACTTGGGTGCCCTCAGTTCATGATCGTTGGTGTACTGCCTGTCAATTTTCAAGGTTTTATTGGCAGGGTCCCAATCGCGCCATTCGAGGCCCAGCATCTCGCCTTTTCGCATACCCGTATACACTAGTACTAGCGTACCAACAGCTTCGGCGGTGAGCTCAATGTGTTGAAGATGTGTGCATAGGGTAGCTACTTGCTCGATTGTCAGTGATTCTCTTTTGTTGCGTGGTCTGCGAACATGAACGGTAGCGCAGGGGTTTCGGTCAATTATTCTCTTTGCGACTGCATTCGACAGAATCTGGCGCAGTTTCGCATTGATTCGTACAAGCTCAGATGGTTTGTATTTTCCCGTACGACGAGCTTCGGCATATGTTTCTTCGATTAGATCGGGAGTTAGCCCCTCAATTGTCTGAAACGCGCCGAATAGGTCTTCGATATGCCTGCAATCGTACGCTTCTCTTTCATAGCTCGTTGGCGCAAGCTCGGTGTCCCTATTTTCATGAAAGGCCCAGCAGTAGGACGCAAGCAAAGTGGGCTTTTTAGTTTTAGTGATCGTGCCAGAGGAGTTGATTTCAGCCAGCTTGGCCTGCATTGCAGCCTTAGCTTCTGTTTTAGTCTTGCAACGAACCGTATAAGTTGGGGATCGTTTGTAACGCCCTGTCTTAGGGTCCTTGACCCCAAGGGAAAAATAATAGCGATAGGTGTTAGGTGATCTCTTGTCTTTCCAACACGTGCCTCTTCCGCTAATTAGTGGCTGTTCTGACATCTTTGCACTCCGTTTCTTTGAATAGTTTTCAACAATTCATTGAGTGCAGTTTAGCTAAAGCTGTTAGTAATATGTTTGTAAAAGCGTAGGCGCAGCTACCGGAGGTAAAAGACACAAACTGCTATGTTTATCTGCGGTTATATGGTGTTCAATGATGCTTGATGAATAGTAGGGGGTAGTATTAAATCATATCTCCTAAAGCGGGTGTCGACGGTTCGAATCCGCCCGGGGGCACCAGAGATTTGTCGAGCCCGGAACACCGCCACGGTGCCGGGCTCTTCTGGTTCATGCCATGTCAAAAACGAAGCGCCCGCTTGCTGGGGGAGCAAGCGGGCGCCTGTGAGTGAATATGTTTGCGGCGAGAGCCGTAATGGGCGGTGGGGTGGCGACTAGTTGGCCGTACCGGAATCGTCGCCCGTGCCCGAGCCCGAACCCGAGCCAGAAAGTGCGACCGTCAGCGTAATCGTGCTGTCGGTAGACTGTTTGCCGGTGGGGGAGACGCCCGTAACGGTGGCGTTTTCATTGCCGCTCACGGGGTTGCCGTTCTGATCGCAGAATGCGATGTTGTAGAACCCGGCGTTGTTGAGCGCGGTGACGGCCGCGGAGATGCTCTTGCCGTACAGGTTGCCCGGAACGCTGGCCTTGCCGGACTTCTTGGCAATGACGACGGTAATCGTGGCGCCAGGCTTCTGCTTGCCGCTGGGGTTCCAGCTAATCACGGTGCCCTCGGTAACCGAATCGTTCTCCTGGTAGCTCACGTCGACGCCAAAGCCTGCCATATCGAGGGCGTTGCGCGCCTGGGCCTCGGTCATGTCGGTCAGATCGGGGACGGACGTGGTATCCGGGCCGCTCGAGACCTTGTACGAGATGGTCGTGCCCTTCTCGACTTCCTTACCGGCTTCGGTGCCCTGCTCAAAGACCTGGCCCTCATCGGCCTCGTTGGCCTCCTCGGAGGCGTTGCCCTTCAGGCCAACGCTTGCCAGCGCGGCTTCTGCCTGGTCCTTGGTCAGGCCGACCAGCCGGGGAACCTCGACCTTCTCGGAGGGCTTGGGGCCCTTGGAGATTACCAGGTTCACCTTGGTGCCCTTGGGCTTCTTAGTGTTGCCGTTGGGGGTCTGCTCGGCAACCTTGCCCTCGTCGACATCGTCGTTATAGCTCTGGTCGACGGTTCCGACCTCAAGGCCTGCCTCTTTGATCTGCTCGATAGCGGTCTGCTGGTCCTTGTTAAGCACATCAGGCACCGTAACCTGCTCGCCCCCAAAGAGTCCGGTGGCGAAGGCAACCACAACGCCAATCACGGCGATTGCGGCGACTGCGGCGGCGATAATCTTGTTCTTGTTGGATTTGGGCTTTTCGACCTCGTAGGAGCCGGTGGAGCCCGAAACTGAGCTACGGGCGGTATTCTGGCCGCTCACGCCCGAGACGGGACGCACCATGGCGCGCGTCTGATCGGAAAGCTCGCGAGTCTTGGTGGCGCCCAGCTCACCGGGGGCACCGATGATGCGCGTGGGCTCCGAGATGTTGACGGCACGGCCCGATAGGTAGCTGTTGAGCACCTGACGCAGCTCGTCGGCGGTCTGGAAGCGGTTTGCCGGATCCTTCTCCATGCACTTGAGGATGATGCGCTCAAGGTCGGCGTCGACACCGGAGTTGATCTGGCTTGGCGGAATAGGCAGCTCGTTGACCTGCTTGAGTGCGACCGAGATAGCGTCGTCACCGTCAAAGGGAACGCGGCCGGTGGCGCACTCGTACATCACGACGCCCAGCGAGTAGATATCCGAGGTGGGGCCGAGGTCCTGACCGCGGGTCTGCTCGGGGCTGACGTAGTGGGCAGTTCCCAGCACGTTGTTGTCTTGCGTGAGGTGGCTGTTCTTGGCGCGCGCGATGCCAAAGTCCATGACCTTGATGTTGCCGTCGGGCAGCACCATGATGTTCTGCGGCTTGATGTCGCGGTGGATGATCTCGTGCTTGTGGGCGACCGAAAGCGCGGAGCTGATCTGTGAGCCGATCTGCGCGACCTTCTTGGGATCGAGGGCGCCGTGGCTCTTGATGCCGCTCTTAAGGTCGGTACCGCGCAGGTACTCCATGACGATGTAATAGGTATCGCCGTCCTTGCCCCAATCGTAGACGCCTACGATATAGGGGGAGGAGAGGCCGGCTGCTGCCTGGGCCTCCTGCTTAAAGCGTGCGGCGAAGGTGGCGTCGCCGGCATACTGCGGCAGCATGATCTTGACGGCCACCGTGCGGTCAAGGACCTGGTCCTGTGCACGGTAGACGGTCGCCATACCGCCTGTCCCCACCTTATCCTTGAGGAGGTATCTTCCCCCGAGGACCCTCTGTTCCATTCCTGCTCCTAACATAACTATTCGCTCAACGATGTGTGTAGTACCTATGATGTGGCCGCTGGGGCCGTGTGGCGCGTTGCCGCTAACTCTTCGGCCGCGGCGCGCCTCGGGTGTCCGATTCGATCATGGACATCACGCTCCCTGTGCGGCGAGCGCCGCGGTCAGGACGATGCCGGCAATCTTGGCCGCCTTGACGTCGTGTTTGTCGTAATCCTCCAAGGCCACCGAGATGGCGACCGTGGGTGAATCGTAAGGTGCAAAGCCAACGAACATCGAGTTGACGTTGGTGCCGCCGGTCTCGGCCGAGCCGGTCTTGCCGGCGACCTTGACGCCGGGGACCTGGGCATCGGTGCCGGTACCGGACTGGACGACGGCGAGCATGGCCTGCTTGACCTGGTCGGCCGTGGCGGAGCTGACGGCCTGACCCAGCGAGCGGGACTGCGTGGTCTTGACCACAGTTCCGTCCGGGGCGAGTACCTGGGCTACAAAGTACGGGTCCATGACCACGCCACTGTTAGCGATGGCGGCGGCAATCACGGCGTTTTGCATGACGGTGGTCTGCGGGCCGGGCGTGTGGTCCATGCCGACAGGCTGGCCGGCGCCGGCCCAAGCGGTCTCCCACTCGGTCATGAGCGACGGGTCTGCCATGATGGAGGCCGCGGAGGTCAGGTCCTGGCCGAGCTTTTGGCCGTAGCCAAAGGCGTTGGCAAACTGCACGAGCGTGTTTGCGCCAACTTCGTTTGCCACCTGGCCAAAGACGACGTTGGAGGACACGGCAAAGGCCTGCTGCAGGCTGATGGTGCCGTAGCTCTCGTTGGCATAGTTGGTGACCGGTGCGTTGCCGATGTCCATGGAGCCGGGCGCCTGGTAGGTGCTGGTAAGGCTGGCGGTGCCGGTCTCGAGTGCCGCGGAAAGCGTAACGACCTTAAACGTGGAGCCCGGCGTGTACAGCGCGTCCATGGCGCGATTGTACATAGAGCCGTCCTCGCCGCCGCCAGCCTGCAGTAGGGCGTCGATGTTGGTGTTGTCGTAGGTGGGCGAGCTGGCACATGCGAGCACCGCGCCGGTACGCGGGTCGATGACCACTACAGCGCCCTTAAAGCCCTTGAGTGCCTGCTCGGCCGCCGTCTGGATGCGCGAGTCGATGGTGAGCTTGGCGGTGTTGCCCGGCTGGGTCTGGCCCGCGAGCGACGCGATGGCGTTGTTCCAGCTGGAGTAGTCCTTAGAACCGGTGAGCGTGTCGTTCATGACGCTCTCGATGGCGGTGGTGCCATACTGCTGGCTCACGTAGCCAACCACGTGCGCTGCCAGGTTACCGTTGGGGTAGGAGCGTACGTAGGTGCCGTCCTCCTGCTGCAGCGACTCGGCCAGCGTCACGCCGTCGGACGTGATGATGGAACCGCGCTGGATGTACTTGGAGCGGGCGATGGTGTGGTTGTTGGTCGGCATGTCCTGATAGTCCTTGGCCTTGATGACCTGGACATAGGTGAGGTTGCCGATAAGGATGGCGAACAGCGCCGTAAAGGCGAGCACCGCACGGGTTAGACGGTTGGCGAGCGCGACGCGGCCGAGCACACCGGATTCAGGCGTGTCGAGCAGGCGACGGCGCATGCGCGAGCCGACGGAATGGCTGCCGCTGCCGTAGGAAGACGAGGTGGCAAAGCGCGTGCCCGTCGGGGCGGCGGCAGATGCGACCTGATCATCGGTGATGGCGGCCATAGTGCCGGTGCCGGTAAGCTCGGCCTCGCGTCCGGTCGCTTCGTCACCGGCGCGCAGCAGGAGCGCGACGATGATAAAGCTTGCCAGCAGCGAGGAACCGCCCTGGCTCATAAAGGGTAGGGTGACGCCGGTCAGCGGGATCAGGCGGGTAACGCCGCCCACGATCAAGAAGGCCTGGAAGCTGATGGCGGCCGTAAGGCCCGTGGCGCTAAAGGCGGCGAGGTCGGATTTAGCGCGGGCAGCTGTGGTCAGGCCGCGAACGGCAAAGAGCATAAACAGGATGAGCACGGCGCCGCCGCCCAAGAGGCCCATCTCCTCGCCGATAGCCGAGAAGATAAAGTCGGACTCGACGACAGGGATGTTGTTGGCCATGCCGTTGCCGATGCCAACGCCGACCAGACCGCCATCGGCAAGCGAGAAGAGCGACTGGACGATCTGGTAGCCCTGGCCCTGGGCGTCCTTAAACGGATCGACCCAAACCTGGAAACGCACCTGAACGTGAGACAGGAACTTGTAGGCGCCCACAGCTCCAACGGCTAAGAGCGCAAGGCCGATAACGACATACGAAAAGCGCCCCGTGGCAACGTAGAGCATCAGCAAGAAGATGGTGTAGAACAGCACGGCCGAACCCAGGTCGCGTTCGAAGACGACGACGAGCAGGCACACACCCCACACGGCAAACAGCGGCAGCAGCAGTCGCAGGCGAGGGATCTTAAGACCTAAGATCTTGCGGTTGGAGATGGAGAGCAGCTCGCGGTTCTCGGCCAGGTACCCGGCCAGGAACAGCACGATAAAGACCTTGGCGAACTCGCCAGGCTGGATGGTAAAGCCCGCGATGCGAATCCACAGCTTGGAGCCCGAGATCGTGGTGCCGATAAAGATGGGCAGCATCAGCAGGATGATGCCGATGATGCCAAAGGTGTACTTGTAGCGCATGACCACGTCGAGGTTTTTGACCAGTGCGAGCGTTCCCACCATCAGGGCCACCGAGACAAACAGGATGATGAGCTGTGAGATGGCGAGAGCGGGGGCGAGGCGTGTCACGAACGTGATGCCGATGCCCGAAAGTATAAATACGATGGGTAGGATGGCGGGGTCGGCGCCGGGCGCCAAGATGCGCACGGCGATATGTGCCGCGGCGAAGGCGGCAAAGAGACCGATCGGAACGGCAAGTGTCTCAAACGAGATGGCGGCGCCTGCGGTGAGCACGTACATCGCATACAGCAGGATGACGGGGAACGCCGAGGCGATGAGCAAGAGCAGCTCGGTGTTGCGGCGACTCATAAGCGGCACTCCCTTTCTAATTCTTATCGGAGGCTTCGGCCTCGGCGGACTGTTCGGCGGTTTTCTCGGAATCTGATTCGGAGGTCGATCCCTGATTGGTGTTGTCGCGAATCGTCTGCGCGTCAATCACCTGGCGGGTCTGCTCCTCGTCGATCTGGTGGCGGTACTTGGATATCGTGTCCTGCGCATCGTCGACACTTGTTTGCGGAATGCCCGCCTTGAGGCGGTTTTGCGTGTCTTCGGGCAGGTCGGATAGCTTGATGCTGGTTTCGCTTTCGAGCCAGTGGAGCTTGAGTCCGAGCGGCTTGCCGGGCAGGCCGCGCCAGACGGCGACATTGCCCTGGTAGGTACCCAGGTAGTACGAGCCGGTGACACCCGTGTAGGCCCAGATGCCAGCTGCCAGCACAAAGACGAGGGCCAGAATGGCGGCGATAGTAATGTTGCGGCGACGCACGCGCTGCGCCTCGCGCATAACGCCATCGTCAACCAGGTCAACGACTACTACGGTCACGTTGTCGTGGCCGCCGGCGGCAAGCGCAGCGTCCACTAGGTTGTCGACGCAGATTTGCGCGGTTGAGGACTGCGTGGCGATGTTCTCGATATCGCTATCGGGAATCATGCTCGAAAGGCCGTCAGAGCAAAGGATCAGGCGGTCGCCTTCCTCGATATGCAGAGTGAAGTGGTCGGCATACATGGCGGGGTCCGAGCCCAGCGCACGGGTGATGACCGAGCGGTTGGGGTGGACGCGAGCCTCGTCTGCCGTGATCTCGCCGGCGTCCACGAGCTCCTCCACGTAGGAGTGGTCGCGGGTCACGCGGATGAGCGTGCCCTCGTGGAGCAGGTAGGCGCGAGAGTCACCCACGTGGGCGATGGCGAGCGTGTCGTTTTCGATATAGGCGCAGGTGGCCGTGCAGCCCATGCCGGGCTTGCCCAGGCCATTCAAGGCGGCCTCGATTACGGCGGCGTTGGCTGCCTCGACGGCTGCGGCCAGGCGTGCTGCGTCGGCGGACTGCGGGGCCGTCTTGGCAATAGTCTCGACGGCGATGGAAGAGGCTACCTCGCCGGCGGCGTGACCGCCCATGCCGTCGCATACGCAAAAGAGCGGCGACTGCACCAGGTAGGAATCCTCATTGTGCGGGCGTACGCAGCCAACGTCAGAGCGGGCGCCCCACATGAGTTGCGTGGTGGTGCCGGCATCATAGGTCGAGTCGGTCTCGATGCGCTCCTCGGTCAGGGGCTCAAAGCTCATGGTCGAGCCGGGGTCTTTGAGCTTGGTCTCAACGGCGGCAACGTCGATCTCGGCTGTGTCACCGGGAGAGACGGTGTCGGTCTCGGCGTTTGATTCGGAATCGCCGGTGTCCGGGGAGCCGGGCTCCTCGGGCGCGCGGGCGGTCGACTCGTCGTCTTGCGGGCTGACGTCTATAGGCTCGGGCGTCGCAAAGTGCGACGGCGCGGGCGTGCTTTGCGACTGGGCGGCGGGCTCGGTCGCGGCATCGGACTCGCTTGCGGGCGCAGGCTGCGGGGTCTTGGGTGCAGGGCCGTCCTCGGGGGATGGCCCTGCCTCGGGCGCCGGCGTAGACGTGGGCGCAACCTCGGATGCCGGGGCTATGGGAAACGCCGGCGCGGCGGGTTCGGGTGCCGCAAACACCGCAGCGCTCTCGTTGATTGCCGCGGCGACGGGCTCTGCAAAGTGAGCCGGCGCCGAGGTTGCTTCGGGCGCTGTGGGCTGTTCCGCGGCATGTGCGCCGATGGGCGCCGCTACGGCATCCTCTTCGTCCTCGTTATCGGCGAGATCCGAAATATCATGCGTTACATGTGAAAGAGGCAGGGAGAACACGGTGTCCTCGGGTTCCACAGGTGCGGAGCCCGCCGGAGCGGCGTGGGCCGGCGCAGCTGTGGCGGCAGCCGGTGCCTCGGTCATAGTCGCGGACTTGTTCTCCTCGTCGATCATCGACGGTTCACCTTCATGACCACATCGCCAATCTGGACTTCGTCGCCCTCGCGCAGCGTTGCGGGCTCCACAAGCTGGCGGCCGTTGACGAGCGTGCCGTTAAGCGAGTTGAGGTCCTCGATGATGAGCGCCGGGCCCTGCAGTGAAAAGCGCGCATGCGAGGCCGAGACGAATGGTTCGTTGATGCAGATGTCCGAAGACGGCGAGCGACCGACGATGACGGGGCCGAGCATGTCTACGTGGATGCCGCGGATACCGCGCGGACCCTTGTCCACATCGATCGTCCAGATAGCCGAGTCGCGGCGCTGTCCGCGCACAAGCCCCACGCCGGTCTTCATGACGGCGAACAGGAAGATATAGAGCAGGGCGACCAGGACGATGCGGCCTGCAAAAAGGACGATATCGATGTTCATAAGCGACTATCCCCTAAATTCAAAGGTGCTCAGGCCAAACGTCAGCAGATCGCCGTTGCGCAGCGGGCAGCGCGTAATGCGGCGGTTGTTGACGAGTGTGCCGTTGGTGGAATTGAGGTCCTCGATCGACCAATCCGAGCCCGTAAAGGTGAGCTGGGCGTGGCGGCGCGACACGTTGGGGTCGCGCAGGGCAATGTCGGAAACTGAGCGCTCGCGACCGATGGTTACCTGTGCGGAGGTGATGCTATGGCTCTCGCCGCTCACGACGTCGACGAGCTGGGCAAGCGGGCGCTGCGGGGCGCGAGTGCTCGCCATGTTGGAGGCGATGCCGGCTGCGGCGCCTAGGCCCACGGCGGCACCGGTCGCGGCGGCTCCGCCCATGCCGGCAAGCGCGTCGCGCGAGACGGTTTGGGGCACGGGAATGGGTGCGGCGGCGGGATCGGGCATATTGGGCGCAAAGGGATCGGCCACGGCAAGCGGGTCGGGAGTGGCAGCACGAGGTGCCGGCTGCTGCTGCGGCATGGCAGCGGGGTGCTGCTGC
>URKC01000018.1:0-27895 GCA_900548295.1 uncultured Collinsella sp. | reverse complement strand
CAGGAGAAGATGAACGTCGCTCGTCGTACGTGCGGCTACATCGGTACTCAATTCTGGAACCAGGGTCGAACCGAGGAGATCCGCGACCGCGTGCTGCATCTCTAATAACCATCCCAGGCCGCCCCGTAGCGAGGCCCCGGACCTTTACTCGCTATTTCGGACAGTCCTGGCTCACGACGGAGGCGCCACTGGCGCCTCCTGTTCGTGCGGAACTCATATCGAGCAAAGGTCCGGGGCCTCGCTACGGGGCGGCCAAGTTGATGTAGCTGAGATGCAGCACGCAGCCTGCTCGCTCCTCGAAGTTCTTAGCGGAAATGAGTTGACTTGCAACAACGCTTTGCTTGCGATGGCGGTTGAGCCGCAGCCCAGTTTTTATTAGACCTCGAACCCTATACTCGATGTTCGCTTCGTTCATTGAGTTACCCTTTGCATGAGGCCGGGACATATCGTCCCGCCCGCAGTTTCGCAGGCCGAAGGCCGAGAATGTTTGAGGACGGGATGATATGTCCCGGCCTCCCGGGAGAGTTACCTATGAACTACGCGAACATTAAGTATTTCGACATTGCTGATGGAGAAGGCGTCCGCACTTCTCTGTTTGTGAGCGGGTGCCGTCGTGGCTGCAAGAATTGCTTTAACTCCGTCGCGTGGGACTTTGCCGCGGGCGAGCCGTTTGATCGTGCCGTCGAGGACAAGATTATCGAGAGCCTCGATCATCCCTTTATTGACGGCCTGACGATTCTGGGCGGAGAGCCCATGGAGCCCGAGAACCAGGCGGGGCTCGTTGAGTTTGTCGAGCGTGTTCGTGCCGCTTATCCTGCGGGGTCAGGAAAGACCATTTGGTGTTTTACCGGCGACGTGCTCGAGGAGCTTATGCCGGGTGGTCGTCACCATACTGAGGTGACGGACCGTATCCTTGCCTGCCTCGACATGTTGGTGGATGGCCCGTTTGTTCAGGATCTTTATGATATCTCGTTGCGCTTTAGGGGCTCGAGTAACCAGCGTGTGATCGATATGAACGCTACGCGCGACCGCGCTGTGCGTGAGGGCGTTGCGCTTTGCGACGCTGTGGAGCTTTGGCGGGACGATCCAGTCTATTCGACCCATACTATGTAGCTTGTGGTCGATGCCGGAGGGCGTGGTACCATAGCGCGAACGTGAAATCGGAAAAGTGAGGCCCAGATGGTCGATCAGGAAAAAGTCGAGGCCGCCATTAAGCTGTTGCTTGAGGGCATAGGCGAGGACCCAACTCGTGAGGGCCTGCTGGAGACCCCGGCGCGCGTTGCCCGTATGTATGGTGAGATCGCCGGCGGCATGGACCAGAGTGCCGAGGAGCACCTGTCCAAAACCTTTGCCGTCGCTTCGAACGATTTGGTTATCGAGCGCGACATTACGTTCTACTCGCTGTGCGAACATCATCTGCTGCCGTTTTATGGCAAGGCCGCCATTGGTTATATCCCTAACGGTCGGGTGGCTGGGCTTTCCAAGCTCGCCCGCACGGTTGAGGTTTATGCCCGCCGTCTTCAGCTGCAGGAGCAACTGTGCACACAGGTTGCCGATGCCCTCATGGATTATCTCGCTCCCCAGGGAGCGATTGTGTTGATGGAGGCCGAGCATATGTGCATGACGATGCGTGGCGTGCAAAAGCCCGGCACCAAGACCGTGACGCTCGCTCGCCGCGGCGTCTTTGAGACCGATCCCGCGCTCGAGGAGCGTTTCTTTAGGATGCTGGGCCGATAACCATGAGAGTCGTCAACGACTTTACATCGAAGACCGATGAGGGGACGTCGCGTCGCGGCTTTATGGCTTCGGGCCTGGCCCCCTTTGGCGCCATGCCTCGCATTGATTACATTTGTGCCAACGGGCTGTTCCGGCGGCACCTGGGCAACATTGCACAGTTGGAATCGGGGCGCATCTTCTGCCGCCACGGTATTGACCATCTGCTCGATGTCGCTCGCATTATGTGGATTAGGAATCTCGAGGAGCAGCTCGAATTTGACCGCGAGGTCATCTACGCCACGGCACTTCTTCACGATATCGGCAAAGATGAACAGTATGAATCGGGTATATCCCATGATGTTGCAAGCGAACGCGTCGCTGATGCGATTCTCGGCGGCATGCCCGATGACGTGGCGTTTGAGCCGGCCGATGCCGCAGCCATTAAGACGGCCATTCTGGGCCATCGAAAGCTGCGCGTGAACAGCCAACCGCTTGAGCGCCTGCTCTATGCAGCCGACAAAGCGTCGCGCGCCTGCTTTGCATGCCCCGCGCGCAATGCTTGCAACTGGAGCGATGATAAAAAGAACCTGTCGATTCGCGTGTAGTTAGTTTGCGCGGTCGGGGTTCTAAACGAAGGAGACGATCGCGATGAGTAACAAGAAACTGCCCGAGAATGCAACCAGGACTGAAGGCGCCGAGCTCGCTCGCCGTGGAAGGGGCGAAATATCCACCGCAACGGCGGTACCCCACGTGAGCTATGACGATCTTCGCCATGCCGATCGCATTACTATCGACGGTCTCGAGGTCTTTGCCAACCACGGCGTGTATCCCGAAGAGAACGCGCTGGGCCAGAAGTTCATCGTGTCCCTGGTGCTCTATGCCGACCTGCGCGCAGCGGGGGAGCACGATAACCTGGACGCCTCGATTGACTATGGCACGGTGTGCCACGATGTCGATGGCTATCTGCGCGAGCACACGTTTAAGCTCATCGAGGCTGCAGCCGAGGGTGTGGCCCAGATGCTGCTGCGTCGTTACCCCCTGCTGCTTGGTGTGCGCGTTAAGCTCGATAAGCCTTGGGCGCCCGTCGGTCTTCCCCTGGCAAGCTGCGGCGTCGAGATCGAGCGCGTGCGCTAACCGGCCCTACAGCTCGTTGGCAGGCGGTTTTTTGAGCCGCTGCGACAGAGCTCTATTGTCGGGGCAGTACGTGTCGAGCAGGGCGTGGAACCGCTGGTTGTGGCTTGGCTCGAGCAAGTGAACGAGCTCGTGGGCGACAACCATGTCGAGGCATTCGACGGGGTAGGCGGCGAGCTCGCGCGCGATGCGAATGGCGCCGGTTTTGGGCGTGCAGGAACCCCAACGCGTTTTCATACTGCGCACGGAGACGCGGGCCACGGTGACGCCCATTGCGATTTCGTACGCGTGCACGATGTCGCGTAGCGCTGCGGTGACCTCGGATGCATAGAGTTGGTCGATGCGGGTCTGGAGTTCTTTGGGCGTTAGGCCGTCAAGGGCTGTGCACTGCTTTGCCTGCGCGCGCCCACTTGGCTCGTCGGCACCCATAAAACTTGCGAAGGTGGCCTGCTTGGGCCGCGGTGCGGGTGATGCAAAGTTGTGATCGAGTGCATCCTGTACCGTGATGGGCTTGCCCCAAAGTGCAATGATGGACGAGGGGCTGAGCGGCTCTCGCGCCGTTGCCTGACGTTGCTCGCGCTGGGCAAGTCGGCTGATAATCCAGGCACTGTTGCGCTTCACAAACGCTTCGATACGCTCGCGGCTGGCGCCGAGCGGTGCGCTGGCGTGGACCTCACCGCTCGATGTGACACGTAGGTTGAAGTTCTTGACGCGCTTTTTGGTAACGACGACGGGGATGGGTGTCCCATCCGGTCGGGATACGGAAAACGTAAACTGCTGCGTCAAAAGCGGTCCTTCAGATTGGGGACGGGCCGGCATGTCGACCGTTCGGCATGCCGGCCTGCTCAAGGGATGTGAAATTAATAACGCTCAAAGAAGGCAAGCGCGTTGTCGCTGCAGAGCTTCTGCATCACGGTCTTGCCGAAGTGCTTGGAGAGCATGTTCTGGAACTCGGGCATCTTGCTGGCATCGGAGAGGAAGGCGGGCACAGTTGCGCCGTCCCAGTCGCCGCCGAGCGCGATGACGTCCTCGCCACCCAGGTCGAGCCAGTGCTCGATATGTGCCGCTAGCTGGTCGAAGGTGACGTCTGCGGCGGTTTTGTCGGTTGCGTCGTTGGAAAGGAACTCGCTGCAGTAGTTGAGGCCGACGATGCCACCCATGTCGCGAATGGTACAGAACTGGTCGTCGGTGAGGTTGCGTTTGACGCCGCAAACCGCACGGGAGTTGGAGTGACTGGCGACGAAGGGGCGCGTGGCGTGGGCGACAACCTCGTCAAAGCACTCGTCGTTGAGGTGGGAGACGTCGAGTACCATGCCGGCGTGCTCCATCTGCGTAAGTGCCTCGATGCCGGCGGCGGTGAGGCCGGCGTGGGTATCGTGTCCGCTCGCGAGCGGCCCCTGCGCGTTCCAGCTGAGTGACGACATGAGTACGCCCAAGCTCTTGAGCACCTCGATCAGCGCGGGGTCCTCGGCAAAGAACGTGGCGTTTTCGATGGTATGGATGCAGGCGACCTTGCCGTCTTTGAGCGCAGGGCGAATGTCAGCGGCGCTGCGTACGTTGACCATGCGGTCGTGGTTGAGCATTGCCTGGCCGCTCATGTGCGCCATGATCTGCGCCTGGAAGCGCGCGGCGTGAGCGGTGGGAATCTCGTCGGGGACAAACGTGGCGAAGCATTGTGCCCACGGCGTGTTGCCGATCTTTGCGAGCGAGATGGCACAGGCGTTGCCCTCGATGAGGTCGAAATCTTGCGGATGGGTTTCGTCGCCGGGGAAATAACCGTCGGTGCCGGCGGTAAAGCGCAGGTCGAGATCGAGCGTGGCCCAGCCGATGCGGTCGGCGGTGTCGCAATGTAGGTCAAATACGGGATATGCCATAGTTCCTCCGGTTGCAGCGTTTCTTTGCAAACTGTCTTTGAATTGTATGACTAGGGTATAGTTAGCGCCATATGTTCATGGCGGCCCGCGTTGTGCGCCGCCCTTATCACGGAGGTTTCCATGTCCAACCAGGGCAAGAAGGTCAAGACTCATTATCGCGGCACGCTCGACGACGGCACGCAGTTCGATAGCTCCTACGATCGCGGCGAGCCGCTGGAGTTCACCTGCGGCGCCGGTCAGATGATCAAGGGCTTCGATGCCGCTGTTGTCGACATGCAGGTGGGCGAGAAGAAGACCGTGCACATCCCGGCCGCCGATGCCTACGGCGAGCACAACCCCGAGATGGTTATTACCTTCCCGGCCGAACAGGTTCCCAACATCGAGCAGATCGAGAAGGGCATGAAGCTTTTCCTGTCCACGCCGAGCGGTATGCCCGTCCCCGCCGTCGTCATCGACGTGATGCCCGAGGCCGTGACGCTCGACGCCAACCACGAGCTGGCCGGCAAGGACCTCAACTTTGATATCGAGCTCGTCGAGGTCGAGGGCTAGAGTATGCCTGAACGCTTGGTTTCGACGACATGCTTGGGAAATCTCAACGATCCGTCCTATGAACTCCTACTTCGCCGGGAGCTGGGCGGTGTCTTTGAAGTTGACGAGCTACTGCTCGATTGGGACCAGGCTGATGCCTGCGCGTTTGTGGGCGTGACGGAGCTGGGACGCACGATCGATGTTCGGCTGGATACTGCCGACGGCGGTCGTCTTGCCGATGGCGACGTGCTCGCCATTGACCGTTCGGGCATGGTGCCCGTGGCGGTTGTCGTGCGCCTGCGCAGCGCCGAGGTCTATTTGGTCGAAGTCGACCGCATGGACCCGATTGCGCTCGCGCATGCGTGCTGGGAGATCGGCAATATGCACGCGCCGCTTTTCCGAGGCGACTCGGACGAGCATACCGTGCGCATGTATACGCCGGTGCAGCCTGTTTTGGGCCGCATGCTCCGGGGTGTCGAGGGCGTTCGGCTCTCGGTGGTTACCCGTGAACTCGATGTGGACCGGCGCTTTGCATCGAGTGCGGCGGAGGTCGTCGTGAGCATGGCTCCGGACTTTACCATCGTTAAAAAGACGCGCGACTAAGCGCGCGTATGCGCAAGACGGGCTTTGAGGGGTGACCGATCAAGGTCCGTCTTGCTGTTGATAGGAGGCTTTGGGGGAAGCATATGGGTCTTGAGGGAATCAAGCTGATTGCATGCGATTTGGACGGCACGTTGCTGCATCCGGGGGAGCGCGAGCCGCGTTCCGAGGCCTTTGAACTCATCGATGAACTGCATCGTCGCGGTATCGTGTTTATGCCGGCGAGCGGCCGTCAATATGCGAGCTTGCGCTACCTGTTTGCCCCGGTGGCCGATGAGCTCGCCTATGTATGCGAAAACGGAGCCCTGGTGATGAGCGAGGGGCGTGCCGTTGTCAAGCGCTCTATGGAGCGTGACCTGGCGATGGATATCGCGAATGCCGTGGTCGCCTACCCCCATGCCGACGTTACCCTTTCCTGCGAGGGGCACCTCTACACCATAAGCGGCAACGATGCGTTCGTCGACCATTTGCGCTATGAGGTCCACTGCGATGTGGCGGTGGTCGGCCGTCCCGAGGACATCGACGAGGACGTCATTAAGATTGCCTTCCAGATGCCCGAGGTGGATCAGCCGGCGGCCCTGGAGTATTTCGAGCGCCTCTTTAGCGACCGTGTTGACGTGATGACGTCGGGAACCGAATGGACGGACTTTATCGGTTTCGGTTCGGGCAAGGGCTCCGCGCTTGCCGATTACGGTCGTGCCCTGGGTATTTCGCCCGATGAGATGATGGCGTTTGGCGATAACGAAAACGACCGCGACATGCTCAACGTAGTGGGCCATCCTTATCTAATGGAGAGCTGCAATCCCTCTATGCGTGGCATCAACGACCACGTCCGCTACGTGCGCACGGTCGAAGAGGAGCTGCGCCGTCTGCTCGCCGAGTAGGTTTTCGGGACATACCTAGAAATCTATTTTTTGCTGCAAAGTGCGAAAAGGTGGATTTAAGGCATGTTCCAAACATTTACCGGCAGTCGGGGCAGAGACCCTCGAAGATGGTGTAGTGCGACGTGACGTGCCAGCCGATTTGCTCGGATGCCTTGGCGTCGAGCTGGGCATCGAAGGGGAGCGGTACGTCGATGACGCGACTGCACGAGGTGCAGATGATATGCGCATGCGGCTCGATCGTGCGATCGAAGCGGCTGCCGCCCGGCGTCTTGATGGAGAGGATCTCGCCGGCGTCGGCCAAGAGATTGAGATTGCGGTAGACCGTACCGCGGCTGATTTTGTCATCCTGCGCGCGCACGACGTTGTAGATTTCGTCGGCGGTGGGATGGTTATAGCTTTGGCGCACGGCGTCAAGAACCAGCTTTCGCTGCCTGGTATTCCTTCTTTGCACCGCCATGCGCCTCGCCTCTTTTCTATCAACGGTCGTAGGTAAATGATACCGTATTTAGCACACAATACTAATAACGAGGCGTGAAACCGTCTTCATTGGCAAGTGGGGCTCGGGCCTGGGCGTCTACGAGGCGAAAACGCGTTCCCATGCGCTCGTAGGAGGCATGAAGCGCCTCGAGATGAGATAGGACGTTTGCCGGAGCTCCCTGTATCTCCATCTCGACTGAGCCGTCTTCCATATTACGCACCCAGCCGGTGAGGGAGCGTGCCTGCGCGAGGTTGGTGTTGGTAAAGCGAAAACCAACGCCTTGGACTTGCCCCGCCCAGCGCAGGAAATAGCGCAGGGGAGTGTCTTGAGTGGCCTCGTCGCTTGCGAGCACGGTAAGCCTGCGGCGCAGCTCGAGCTCGACGTTTGATGGTTTTTGAGGCTCTCGACTGCCTCCGGTGACGCTGGAGAAGAACGTATCGAAGAAGCCCATCGCTATGCCTGCTTGCCTGCGTCGGACGGGAAGGTTATGCCGGCCTGCTGGCGCACGGCATCCATGATGCGCAGTGAGACGAGCGTGACATCGCGGTAGTGGCCAAGCTCGTGGCGTCCCGCCGGGGTCTCCCAAATCTCTTCCTTAACGTTATCGATGCCGCCGATGGCGGTGATAAAGTCTGTGAGTTCGTATTCCATAGTGTTGCTCGATTTGGGCAGGTCGAGCACGCGGCCGTTGTCGCCCTGCTCGCGCGGTGCCTCGGTCGCCGAGCCGCGTACGACATCGCCGCGATAGTCGATGCGGACGTTGCGGGGCGTGGACAGATGGTCGATCTGGATAGTGCCACGCTCGCCTTCGATCTGCGAGGGCAGCAGGTCATTCGTAATTTTGGAGTGCGCGAGCTCGACGGAGATGCTGCCTCCGCCATAGCTGGCGAGGATGGAACCGCAGCCGTCGATGGGGCCGTGCGTGAGCTGTCGCGTGGTGGGGTCGAGTAGAGTAGTCATGCTCGTAAGGCCGGAGGGCATGCCGAAAATCTCGACCATGGGCTCGACGGCGTAGACGCCAATGTCCATGAGGGAACCCGATGCCATATTGCAGTCGAAGATATTGGTGGCGCGTCCCGCGAGAATCTCGTTGTAGCGCGAGGAATACTTGCCAAAGCGCAATGAGGCGCGGCGGATGGGGGCGATCTCGCCCAGGGCGTCCTCGATGGCGTGGAAGGCGGGATCGTGGAGGGGACGCATGGCCTCGAGGGCCACGACACCTGCTGCCTCGGCAGCGCGGAAGACTTCCAGCGCCTGCGCTTCGGTGGCGCAGAAGGGTTTCTCGACGATGACGTGCTTGCCACCGGCGATGCAGGCAAGAGCCTGCTCGTAGTGAAGTGCGTTAGGGCTGCCGATATAGACGGCGTCGACGTCGGCGGCTGCCGCAAGCTCATCGAGCGACGTAAAGTTTCGCTCGCCACCGCGCTCGGCGGTAAAGGCAGTACCGCGATTGGCGTCGCGTGAAAGCGTGCCCACAAACGCGGCTTGGTCGTTGGCGTTGACGACTTGGATAAAGTCGTCGGTGATCATGGATGTACCGATGGTCGCGATGCGCAGCATACGTCTCCCTTGCGTTGTTTGGTCTACAGGATGAGTGTAGCGCGTGGGGATATAAAGCTGCGCGAAAACGCTATTACAGGTCGCTCTCGTTAAAGCCGGTGTCGATATCGAGGTTGCTGCCGTCGGCCGCCGTGGTGGCGAGCTCATCACAGCGCTCGTTGAGCTCGTGACCGGCGTGACCCTTAACCCAGATGAACTCAACCTTGTGCTTGCTTTTGGCGGTGAGTAGGCGCTCCCACAGGTCGCGGTTCTTGACGGGCTGCTTGTTGGCAGTTTTCCACCCGCGCTTTTTCCAGCCGTCGATCCAGTGCTTGTTAAAGGCGTTGACGACGTACTGCGAATCGGAATGGACTTCGACCTCGCAAGGGCGGTTGAGCGCCTCGAGCGCCACGATGACCGCCATGAGTTCCATGCGGTTGTTGGTGGTCTTGGCGTAGCCGCGCGAAAGCTCGGAGGTGAAGGTCTTGCCGGCGGGGTTGGTGTATTTGAGCACGGCGCCGTAGCCGCCGCGTCCCGGATTTGATCGGGCCGAGCCGTCGGTATAGATGATGACCTTCACGGGCTTCCTTTCGTCGGGTACGTTTCATGTGAGTGACCATTGTAGCGCCATGCCTGCCGGGGGCTAGCAATCTACGATTTCTACCCCGTCTTCCGACAGTTAGTTGGCACGGATGATGCGGTTGAGCTCGTCGAGGTATTGCTGCAAGAGGGGAGAGGGCTTGCGCTCGTCGTGCATGATATAGCCTACGTGCATCGTTGGGGCGTCTGCTAACGGGATCGATGCCATACCCCATTGCATTTCATTGGAGAGGACACCGGTCGACAGGGTGTAACCGTTCGACGTGATAAGTAAGTTAGTAAGTGTTCCGCGGTCCGAGATTCGTATGTTGCGGTCGCAAGGGATATAGCTAAAAGGTTCCTCGGCGTAATAGAAGGAGCTCGAGGTGCCTTGCTCAAAGCTGTAGCGCGTATAGGGTGTAAGGTCGGCAAGGGACAGCTGCGGGCGGCGTGCGAGCGGGTGGCGCTCGCTAACGAAGACGTGGACCGTCGCGTCGAAGAGGGGATGGAAGCTTGCACGGGCATCGGCGAAGGCCTTCTGCAGAACGCGGGCGTTAAAGTCGTCCAGATAGAGGATGCCGATGTCGCTGCGAAACGCGCGGACGTCATCGATGATCTGCGACGTGGTGGTCTCGCGCATGATGAATTCGAACTTGCTGTCCCGGCAGCGCTCGACGACGTTGACGAAGGCCTCGACCGAAAAAGCGTAATGCTGGGCCGAGATGGCAAGGCGCGCCTGGGGCGTGCCGCCGTCCTCGTAGCGGGCCTCGAGCATATCGGCCTGCTCTACGACTTGACGCGCATAGCCCAAAAGCTCGGTGCCGTCGTTGGTGAGCGTGACGCCGCGGCTGGAGCGCGTAAAGATCTCCAGATGGAGCTCCTGTTCCAGGCTTTTGACGGCGTTTGAGATGTTGGACTGAGCGGTATAGAGGCGATGAGCTGCGGCGTTGATTGAGCCGGACTCTGCCACGGCGATCAGAAAACGAAGCTGCTGGAGGGTCATCGACGCAATCCTTCCGATTGTTATCTATAAAAACGATAACAGGTTAGCGCTTTTAAGTGATTGACCGAGGGAAACAATGCTCGTACTATTCAAAACACACAAAGGCGGTAGGTAATTAAGCCAACCACGGAACCGGGATGCGAAAGGAGGCCCGCATATGAATTGCTTACCAAGACGAATGCCGGGCTCCTGTTTGCGCCCGTCGGCGTGATCAGGAGGCAGCGACTTACTTCTCTCTTTTTATTTACTTTTGTTCGATCAAGGAGATCATCATGAGCCAGTTCATCAACAACCCCGAGCACACCTTTGGTTTCGATACCCTGCAGCTTCACGTTGGCCAGGAGAGCGCCGATCCCGCATCCGACTCCCGCGCCGTGCCTATCTACCAGACCACGAGCTATGTGTTCCGCAACTCCCAGCACGCCGCCGACCGCTTTGGTCTTGCCGATGCTGGTAACATCTACGGTCGTCTGACCAACTCCACCCAGGGCGTCTTCGAGGACCGTATCGCCGCACTCGAGGGTGGCGTGGCGGGTCTCGCCGTCGCCTCCGGTGCTGCTGCCATCACCTATACCCTGCAGGCTCTTGCCCAGGCCGGTGACCACGTGGTGGCTCAGAAGACCATCTACGGTGGCTCCTACAACCTGCTGGAGCATACGCTCTCCCAGTTTGGCGTCGAGACCACCTTCGTCGATGCCCATAACCTGGAAGAGGTCGAGGGGGCCATCAAGGACAACACCACGGTCATCTACCTCGAGACGCTCGGCAACCCCAACTCCGACATCCCCAACATCGACGCCATCTCCGAGATCGCCAAGAAGCACGGTCTGCCGGTTGTCGTCGACAACACCTTCGGCACCCCGTATCTGTTCCGTCCGCTGGAGCATGGTGCCAACATCGTCGTCCACTCCGCAACCAAGTTCATCGGCGGCCACGGCACCTCGCTGGGCGGTGTGATCGTCGACGGCGGTAACTTCGATTGGAAGGCGAGCGGAAAGTACGCCCAGATCGCCGAGCCCAACCCCTCCTACCACGGCGTTTCGTTTGCCGAGGCTGCCGGTCCCGCCGCCTTCGCGACCTATGTCCGCGCCATCTTGCTGCGCGACGAGGGCGCCTGCATCAGCCCGTTCAACGCCTGGGTCCTGCTCCAGGGCACCGAGACTCTGTCGCTGCGCGTCGACCGTCATGTCGAGAACACCAAGAAGGTCGTTGAGTTCCTGGCTGGTGACGGCCATGTTGCCAAGGTGAACCACCCGAGCCTGTCTGAGCACCCCGATCACGAGCTCTATCAGAAGTACTTCCCCAACGGTGGCGCGTCGATCTTCACCTTTGAGATTAAGGGTGGCCAGGAGGCAGCTTGGAAGTTCATCGATCATCTGCAGGTGTTCTCGCTGCTCGCCAACGTGGCCGACGTCAAGTCGCTCGTCGTGCACCCGGCTACCACCACGCACTCCCAGCTCTCTGCCGAGGAGCTCGCCGAGCAGAACATCACGCCCTCCACGATCCGTCTTTCCATCGGTACCGAGAACGCCGAGGACATCATTTGGGATCTGAAGCAGGCCTTCGCCGCGCTGGACGAGTAAGGCGACTTGTGCAAGGACCCCTTGCGACTCGATAGGTATAACTGCATAAAATGCCTGCTCAAGGCGCCTGCGCAAGCAATGGTTGCGCAGGCGCCTTTTTTGCATAGGAAGGGCGCTATTACAGGGTTTTTGGCATGCTTTATGCATTCGAGTTGTGGAAAACTCCTGTTGAGAGGATGTGAGTTTTACGCAATTGACGTGCGCCTTTTGAGTAAAACCGCAGGTCGCGATTTGCTCGAGGTACTATGCAGCGCGATCGAATCACACGCAGCTCAAACGCAGCAAAAACGCACTACGGAGGTTTCCAGCTACATGAGGATCGATTCACGAAAACCGAAAGCCGCCGCCCTTTCCGCCGCTCTGACCGTGGCGCTTTTGGCGGGCGCCGGCGCAACTGATGCCCACGCGGCAACACTGTCCGATACGGTTGGATCTACGCCGTCCGAGACGACGCTGGTACAGCCCGTTGATTATCGCGGCGATGGTTATGGTTCCATGCAGGAGTGGAACGCCTCGATGGAGGCCAAGCGCGATTCCCTTGAGATGCGCGCTCAGATTATCCTAAACATGTATGGTGACTATGCCACCGATGACGAGCGCGCTGTGCTGCAGGGTTGTATCGATGGTGCGGGCAGCCTTTTGACGATGGGGGAGGTCGACGCGAAGTCGACCGAGCTCGATGAGCTGCGCACTGCGCTTGAGAATGCCAAGCGCGAAGCGCTCGAGGCCGCTGCCGCCGAGGCGGAGGCTGCCGAGGCCGCCCAGGCTTCGTATTACAACGCCGGCTCCGGCTCGTCTTACACGTCTGCTGCGTATTACGCGAACGGCTCGGGTCTGACGCGCTCGAGCGGCGTCAATAACTATAACGGCCGCCGCGAGACTTATTACAGCAGCAACGTGTTGTATCACCACCGCACGGGCGAATGGACGCAGGATTCTGAGGGCTTCTGGCGCGATTCCGACGGCTATTACGTTGTTGCCGCGGGCGATATGGCCCAGGGCTCGACCTTTACGGGCTCCAAGGGTGATTGCAAGGTCTATGACTCCGGCTGCGCTGCCGGAACCACCGACTACTACACCGGTTGGTAATCTGCCATAAGCAAAATACGCACATGATGGGCGGGCGTCTTTACTGAGCTTTTAGACAACGTAAAGCCGCCCTTTCTTTATGTGCGCTTGAGTTAACAGAGCCCTTACCGTGGCGGTACGCTGGGCGTATGGATGCGGGGCACACTAGTTCATGAGAAATAAGGTCTTTCTCGTGGAGGAAGTGGTCTCATGAACGCTCGAGATATCGCTATCGCCGCCGTCGCATTGGTACTTGGCTGTCTTGGCCCTACAGCTGCGTTTGTCGCAGGCATGCAGGGCTCGTGCGGAGCTGCTCCTATTGTGGTCGGCGCGCTCATCGCAGCAGCGCTGCTGGGAAGTGCGGGCGTGACCCTTTGCCGCGATGACGAGGACGAGACGCCGCAGGTGCGGCGCTAGCCGTTGTGAAGCTGGTTTTGCCCATAGATGAAGAAGGAAGCCGCCGCAAGGGGAGTGCCCTTTGCGGCGGTTTTTGCTATTGAGACTGTTGGATGCGGTGCGGCGGCGTTACCAGCTGGCCTCGATTTCGCGGATGCGCGAATAGAGCCATTCGTTTTGCGGCACCTGGATACCGTGCTTGGCCGCGAGGCGGCAGATGGTACCCGCAAATTCCTCGACCTCGGTTCTGCGTTGAGCGATGCGGTCTTGCGCCATCGAGGGCATGCCGGCGGGATCGAGCCCTTTTATGAGACGCACCATCTGCGTTAGGTCTGCCTCGGTGAGCTCGATGCCCTCGGCATTGGCGACTGCAAGCGTCTCGCGCATGGCGGAGACAAAACTGCGGAGCTGCTCGGAGCCCTGCTCCGTAGCGCTTCCGTAGGTGCCGCCGTAGGCCATACAGGTCTGGTTGATGCCGTCGTTGAGCATGAGTTTGGCCCACATGCGATGTGCGATGTCGTGCTCGACGGTATGGGCGATGCCGCAACGCGTGTAGAGCTCGTCGATGGCGATAACGGTTGCGGGGTCGGTGCCCGCTGCCGCACCAAAGCGGATCTCGCCGGCATTGGTATAGGTGAGCTCCCCGTTGAGGAATACGGCGTCCATGCCCTGGCAGATACCAAGGACGGTGTGCTCCCAGCCAAAGCGCTCGGCAATCTTCTGCTCGCTCGTGATGCCGTTGCACAGCGACGCGATCAGCGTGTCGGGTCCCACGACGCTTTCCAGGGTTTTGAGCACCACATCGAGCCCGGTTGTCTTGACCGTGAGGATGACCAGGTCGACGGGCGTCGCCTCGCTCGCGCGGACGGACTTGAGCGCGCAGGGCTTGCCGTTGACGGTGAGCGCATCACCTGCGTGGCGCTCAAAGCGCGCGTCGTCCATAACGTATTCGACGGCGTCGTTGCCGAGCGCTTGGGCGATCATGCTGCCGTAGAGCAGGCCCACGCCGCCCTTGCCGATGAAGGCGACCTTGTTGATCTGCATGTGAATCATCTCCCCATAAAAAGGCGCCCGCGTATGGGGCGCCTGATGGATTGTATGCCGCCGGGCCATGTCGCGTGCACCGGATGGCCGTATTTAGAAGAACAAACGCATGGGAACTTATGACGCGGGGCAGACCGCAAAGACACGTGCGGGATATCCGACGCCATCACGCACCTTGGGGAAGGTGCAGAAGATGACGGCGCCCGTGGCGGGAAGCTCGTCCAGATGGTCCATGACCTCGATCTGGTAACGGTCGACCGAGAGGATGTATTGCTCGCCGGGATAGGGGTAGGCGTCCTCGCGTGTGACCACGCTCGCCTCCTTTCATCGGGCTTTTTGCTGATGTTAAAGCGGTGTCGTGACGGCTCGATTTCTGCTGCGTTACGATACGTTCTCGATTGCGATTCCACGATGTTTCGGCTGCGTGACCATTGTGTTTCGCCTTGCCGGGGCGCTGATGGCGAAGGGAGGGGCCGTGCAATACCGCGTTGACCCCAAAAGTGGTAACCGAATATCTGCTCTGGGTCTGGGCTGCATGAGGTTTCCCGGTTCGCCGGGACACCCCGATGCGAAGACAGCCGATGCCATCATTTCCCATGCGGTGGAGCAGGGGATTAATTATCTGGATACTGCGTATCTCTATTCCGGTAACGAGGCGTGCGTGGGCGCCTCACTTGAGCGCTTGGGGCTGCGCGACCGGGTGTTGCTGGCGACCAAGTTGCCGCACGCTTCGTGCAAGTGCGCGGAGGATTTCGACCGGTTCTTCGACGAGCAACTGCGTCGCCTGCGGACCGACCATATCGACTATTACCTTATGCACAACATCACTTCGCCCGCCCAGTGGGAGCGCGTGGTGGCGTTGGGCATCGAAGACTGGATTGCGCACCAAAAGGCTGCGGGGCGTATTCGCCAGATAGGTTTTTCGTATCACGGCAGTGCGGCGGACTTCCTCACGATGCTCGACGCGTATGACTGGGATTTTTGCCAGATTCAGTACAACTACGCTGGAGAGCGCTACCAAGCGGGAACGGCGGGACTTATAGCAGCCGCCGAGCGCGGGCTCGCGGTGTTTGTGATGGAACCGCTTTTGGGCGGACGCCTGGCGGGCAAGCTGCCTCCGCGGGCCCGCGCCGTGCTCGATGACGTACGCGATCCGTACCTGAAGACGCCGGCTGCTTGGGGCCTTTCGTGGGTGTGGAACCATCCTCAAGTCACGATGCTGCTTTCGGGTATGACCGATACCGCGCAGGTGGACGAGAACGCGGTGCTGGCCGATCGGGCCCTGCCGGATTCGATGACAGCCGCTCAGCTCGATACCATCGCACGCGTGCTGGCGGAGTTTGAAAAATCGAATCGCGTGCCCTGCACGGGATGCGGCTACTGCATGCCATGTCCCAAGGGTATTAACATTCCCGGCTGCTTTGCCGCTTACAACGCGAGCTATGCGCACAGCTGGTTTACGGGGCTGTCGCAATACTTTACGGCGAGCGCGGTGCGCACGAGCGAGCCCAAGCTCGTGAGCAATTGCGTCAAGTGCGGCAAATGTGCGCGTCACTGCCCGCAACACATCGATATCCCCGAGCGTCTCGACGACGCGCGCCGACGTTTCCAGCCTGGCCCCGTAACGGCCGCGCTTAAAGTCTTCAGCAAAACTCGCTCCTCATGACCCTTTTATATCTTGTGATGGAATAGTTCCTGTTTGCGGCAGAATAGGGCGATAGCAGGAACTATTTCGTCGCAACTGAAGGGGGCTGTCGTGGGCTATCGGGATTCATGTGATGATTTGCGTGAGGTTCGTTGGGGCGTTTTGGGCGCTGGGCACATTTCGCATCGATTTGCATCGTCGCTCAAGAAAGTCGACGGGGCACGGCTGGTGGCTGCGGCCGGCCGCACTCCTGCACATGTCGAGGAATTTTGTCGAGCGTTTTCGATCGATGCTGCGCACAGTTATGTCACGGCTGACGATGGCGGCGATGCGGCTTATGATGCGCTGATTGCCGACCCCGATGTCGACGCAATCTACTTGGCTCTTCCGCATGGTATGCATACGCGTTGGGCCTGTCGCGCGCTGCGCGCCGGAAAGGCCGTGCTGTGCGAAAAGCCGGCCGTTTTGAGTGAGGAAGAGGCTCTCTCGATTGCCTCCGCCTCTCGCGAGTGCGGCGTGCTGTTTATGGAGGCGATGAAGAATCGGTTTTGCCCGATGCGCACTCGCGTGGAGGACTTGCTTGCGTCGGGCGAGCTCGGCTTTATCGTCTCGATCGAAAGCGTGCAAAAACTCGATTATGGTGAGTTTCCTTCGAGTTATCTGCTCGATCCGTTGCAGGGCGGCTGTCTATATGACATGGGCTGCTATGCGGTCGGGTGGTTTGAGGATTTGCTTGCGGGTGCGTGCGATGTTTCGTCTCGTGAAGTTCGCTGGCGTGACGTATCGCGCGGCCGCGTGGATTGGGCCGATGAGATTCATATGAGTGTCGGCGGTATACCCATTCATATGGTGTGCGACGGCAAAGCAGCATATGAAAGCCGCTTAACGATTGCCTGCGAACGGGGTTCGTTGGAAATCGAGCGCCTCCATCGCCCCGAGCTCGCCCATGTGAAGTACTCCGACGGTCGAGTGCTCGAAATCGACGCCCCATTTGAGGTCGATGATTTTTACGGCGAAGCTTCGCATGCGACTCAGCTCATCCGGGCGGGGAAACTCGAGAGTCCCGTCATGCCCCTTGCCGCCACACAGCGCTGCGCGCAGATCATCGATGCGATTTGCTTGGCGCTCTAGGCTGCGGTGCTGCTGCTCAAGGGGGGGGGCTCGGCGGACCGTGCCCCTGATGCCCCTTTTATATCTTGCGGTGGAATACGGTCTGTTTGCGCCAAAATAAGGCACCAATAGACCGTATTTCACCGCAACTGATGAGGGGGAGCTGGAGATGCTGACGATCGGGTGTCATCTTTCGACGGCGAAGGGCTATCGGGCAATGGGGGAGACGGCGTTGCCCATTGGTGCCAATACCTTTGCGTTCTTTACGCGCAACCCGCGCGGTGGCAAGGCAAAAGACCTTGACATGGATGACGTGGCGGCTCTGCGCGAGCTTATGGCACAAAACGACTTTGGACCGCTGGTGGCGCATGCCCCGTATACCTATAACCCCTGCTCGGCCAAAGAGCGGGCGCGCGAGTTTGCTCTGGAGGCCATGGCAGAGGACCTGCGGCGCATGGAAGCGCTGCCCGGCAACTACTACAATTTTCACCCCGGTGCGCATGTGGGACAGGGGGCGGACGCCGGCATTCAGATGATTGTCGACACACTGTGCCAGGTGATGTTTGAGGGGCAGCAGACGACGGTATTGCTCGAGACCATGGCAGGCAAGGGCACCGAGGTGGGCCGTAGCTTTGAAGAGCTGGCGTGCATTATCGAGGGCGTTGCCGCCAAGTGCCCAGAGCTGTCCGATAAGCTGGGCGTTTGTTTGGACACCTGCCATGTGAACGATGCCGGCTACGACATCATCCATGATCTGGACGGCGTACTCGACGAGTTCGATCGCGTGGTGGGTATCGATCGCTTGCATGCTGTACACATCAACGATTCGAAGAAACCTTGTGGCGCCCATAAAGATCGTCACGAGTGCATCGGCAAGGGATACCTTGGCAGCGAGGAATTTGGTGGCGGTATGCAGGTTATGCAGAATATTGTATCGAATGGCCGTTTGCGTTCACTGCCGTTTATTTTGGAGACTCCGAACGAACTTGCAGGTTATGCAGCTGAAATTAGACTATTAAGGTCATTGCAGCAGTAATGACTGTCATAAAGTAGAGTATTCCATTCACGTTATGGGTTTGTTTCAATCAGTTTTCTCATTGCAGATTCGTAATTCCGGGTGCATAATAGCAAACAGTTTTTGCAGACCTCTGAATCAAACGAGGTCACCGGAAGGAGACTGATTATGAAGCTCAAGAAGCTTGGCGCATTTGCCGCCACGGGTGCTATGGCGCTCGCCCTCGCTCTGACGGGCTGCGGCTCGTCCAACGCCACCTCTGGTTCTGATGCCGGTTCCAGCAGCTCTGACGACGCTAAGGTCGAGAAGGTCGACGGCTCCAAGGAGTACGCACTCGTCAAGGACGGCACGCTGACCGTCGGCACCTCTGCCGAGTACGCCCCGTTTGAGTACAAGGACGACAACGGCGATTATCAGGGCTTTGACCTTGAGCTTATCAAGGCTATCGGCGACAAGCTGGGCCTGGATGTCGAGTACGTCAACAATGACTTTGACACGCTGGTTCCGGGCGTCGCTTCGGGTGCCAAGTATGACGTCTCCATCGCGGCTATCACTGACACGCCCGAGCGTGAGAAGGAAGTCACTTTCTCCGATTCCTACTACATGGACGATCAGGCCATCGTGACCAAGGTCGATAACGCCGACATCACGGCTGACAACTACAGCGAGAAGCTCAACAACGCCGACGCTACCATCATCGTCCAGTCTGGCTCGACCGCCGAGGCCTTTGCCCAGGAGAACTTCCCCAAGGCCAAGATCGTCCCCTACAAGGATGCTACCGAGTGCTTCAGCGCCTTGCAGTCCGATAAGGGTGACGCCGTAGTCACCAACCGCTCCGTTGCCAGCCAGCTGACCGCCGAGCAGTTCAACACCTGCCAGACCATCAAGCAGATCAGCACCGGCGAGGAGTACGCCATCGCCATCAACCAGGGCAACACCAAGCTCAAGGACGACATCAACCAGGCCATCAAGGACCTGACCGATGACGGTACCGTTGACGCCCTCATGGCTAAGTACAACATCAAGTAAAATAGCTACTTGATTGTGCGCGGGCCCTTTCCGTTTTGCGGAGAGGGCCTTTGCGCTTCTCTTGACGGAGAGTGTTTCCGTCTCGTTTTGCCGGCAACTTCTACGATAGGAGCCACCTTGTCTCGACTGAACAAAGGGGCCGCGGAGCAGCGTTTTTCACTGCCCGCCTTGCTCCAAAAGCTAGCCTGCGTCATGGCCGTGGCGCTCGCGCTGGTGTGCGCGGGGGCATATGCGCCCACGACCGCCCAGGCGCTTGAGACCGCAAAGATTACCGCCCGACCCAACACCGGTTCGGGCAGCGCTGTGGTCGGCGGCACCGAGACGCGCATTACCTGGGAAGTTCAGGCCGATGCCGACGAGGAGCTGAGCGGTCTTTCTTTGACGTTTGTCGACGGCACGACGTTTGGTACCGATGACACGCGATTGACGATGCTCTCGGGCGAGGACCTCATGGATCGTACGCCCATGAAACCCACGTGCAAGGCTGACGGCCAGACGCTCAAGATCGATTTTGGCGAGACGGCGCCTGCCGGCGGCTTTTTCCGTGTCGAGGTTTACGGCGTGACCTTCCCCGTCGAGGGCGGCGATGAGGCCTTTAGCGGCACCTATACGCTCGCCGACGGGTCGACCAAGAAGATCTCCAAGATTCCGTCGGTGGAGATCAAGGGCGTGACGGCCTTCGATAACTTCCTGGCCGACCTTAAGGAGCAGCCGTGGGTCGAGGCATGGAATTCCAACATGTTCCTTCGCCTGTTCCTGAACCCGGTCATTTTGGTTCAGAGCCTGCCGATCGTCTTCAAAGGCTTCCTCATGTCGCTCTCGATCGTGCTCGTGGCATTTCCGTTGGCCATTCCCTTTGGCTTTGCCTTGTCACTCATGCGCATCTCCAAGTCGCGCATCCTGCGTTGCCTTGCCGGCATCTATGTGAATATCATCCGCGGTACGCCGGCGTTCCTGCAGATCTACATCGCGTTCTTTGGCCTGCCGCTGGCCGGCGTCAAGGTTGACGATTATGTGCTGGGCGTCATCGTCATGGCCATGAACTCGTCCGCCTACCTGTGCGAGATCTTCCGCGCCGGTATTCAGTCGATCCCCAAGGGCCAAAACGAGGCCGCGCGCTCGCTGGGCATGAACGCCTTCCAGACGCTGCTCTACGTTATGATTCCGCAGACGTTCCGCAATGTCCTGCCTACGCTGACCAGCGAGTTTATCCTGCTTTACAAGGATACGTCGCTGCTCGCGGCCGTGGGCGTGGTCGAGATCGTCATGAACGCCCGTACCATCGTGGCCACGACGGGTTCCATTACGCCGTATGTGGTTGCCGCGCTGTTCTATCTGGTCATCACCCTGCCGCTTGCTCGCTTGGTGAGCGGTCTTGAGGCGAGGCTTCTGGGGACGGCCGAAACCAAGAAGAAGCGTCCCGCCAAGAGCGCTGGACAGGTCGTCGCGACGCCCGCCGACCACATCGCCGGTCTGTAAGGAGGTCCTATCATGAGCGAAACCAATAACTCGAACGAGGTCGTCGTCAGCATCAAGAATCTCCAGAAGGCCTTTGGCGACAACGTGGTCCTGCGCGATATCGATCTGGATGTGCACAAGGGTGAGGTCGTTGTGGTCTTGGGCCCCTCGGGCTCGGGCAAGTCGACGATGCTTCGCTGCATCAATCGTTTGGAGCATCCCACGAGTGGCTCGATTATCGTTGAGGGCGTGGATGTGTGCGCCAAGGGTGTCGACCTCAACAAAGTGCGTACGCACCTGGGCATGGTCTTTCAGCAGTTCAACCTGTTCCCGCACCTGTCGGTCAAAAAGAACGTCATGCTTGCGCAGCAAAAGGTGCTCAAGCGCAGCAAGGAAGAGGCCGAGAAGATCGCCGTCGAGGAGCTCACCAAGGTCGGTCTGGCCGAGCGCATCGATTTTATGCCGAGTCAGCTTTCGGGCGGTCAGCAGCAGCGCGTGGCCATCGCCCGCGCCCTGTCGATGAATCCACACGTGATGCTCTTTGACGAGGCCACGTCGGCGCTTGACCCCGAGCTTGTCCGCGACGTCCTGGGCGTCATGCGCGACCTGGCACGTGACGGTATGACCATGATCGTGGTGACCCACGAGATGGGCTTTGCCCGCGACGTCGCCGACCGCGTCGTCTTTATGGACGGCGGCGTCATTGTGGAAGAGGGTACGCCGAGCGAGGTCTTCGACCACCCCAAGAGCGAGCGCACCAAGGCGTTCTTGGGCAATATCTCGTAGCTGGTTCATGCGGCTGGCATTACAGAAAACGGGGCTGGACATGAATCCAGTCCCGTTTTTTGTTGGGATGTCGATAATGTAGCGTGAGCCCCTTCTGTCGGGCTCGGTGGTGCTGCTAGGCCAGCTCGGCGCCAAGGGCACGGCAGGCCGCCTCGCCCTCATCGTCGGGCGCATCGTAGCAAATGACGGAGTCCACGACGTTGACTCCGGCCTCGTCGGCGTCGGCCTTCCAGTTGTCCATCCACTCGCCCTCGGCCCACGAATAGGAGCCAAAGAGGACGACCTTCTTGTCGCCGAGGGTCTCCTTGACCTCGTCCCACATAGGCTGAAACTCGTCATACTCAAGCTCCTCGGAGCCCATGGCGGGGCAGCCGAAGGCGAAGGCATCATATTCGGCGGCCTTGTCGGCAGAGAAGTCGGCGCAGGGGATGACCTCAGTCTCGGCCCCCGCGGACGTGGCGCTTTCGGCGACGAGGTTTGCCATGGCCTCGGTATTGCCCGTGCCGCTCCAGTAGACGACGGCGATCTTGCTCATGTTTTGTCCTTTCGGTCGTGCGGCGCTTGCCGCGGCTTGTACGTTCTATCGGGTTGCCTGGGCAAGTTGCGCCAGGCTGCAGCCCTGCTGATAGATAAAAGTGAAGTATTGGGTGCAGGCACGGTAGGCATCAAACGTCGCAAGCGCCTGCTCGACATTTGCGTAGACCTTCCAGGCCCCAAAGACCTTGTAGTTCTCGCCGCGCTGGACGATAAATTCGTGCACGTCGTCGTAGGGATATCCAAGGAAGTAGCCTATTTCGTGCGGAAACTCGCAGGTGCAGTCTTTGCTGCAGCTAGCTTGCTGGGGTAGTGCGCATCCAGTCTGGCTGCAGGCGCATTCCGCGACGTTATTGCTCGCGAGCGTGATGCGTGATGCCAAATGCACAAGGCATGCCGAAAGGTCTCTCGTGTCGTAGCCTTCCGAGGTGAGCGCCGTTTGGACGCGAGGGTCTGCGAAATAGGTGGTGAGGCTTTTGGCTCGGTACGCGTACACGAGCGCTCCGCAGGGCCGCCAGACCAAAACACTCAGGTGGATGCCGAGCGGGTCAAGCTCGCGATTGCACTGGGCGATAACGTTGAGCAGGCGTGCTCGGCGTTCTGCAATGGTTTCGGTTGTGGTCGAGCCGTCCCCGTGGGCGTAGGTGCCTGGATAGGTAAAGAGCGATGCCGGCTTGATGCCCGCGAGCGTGGGAGAGCAGTTGCGCACGACTGCCGCCTGAAACGTTGGGATGTCTATGGTTCGAGTCACGGCGCTCCTTACGGATCTAAACTGTTAGCCTAGGAAAACTTATACACGAAAGTAAGCCATGGTCAACAAAAAAGTTTGAAGAGGGAAACTAATTGACCGAACAGACATGATTTTGGGTTAAGATGGGGGCACCCCATGGGGGTATCTAGATAGTGCTACTTGAAAGGGGAGCGCATGAGTGACTTGCTCAACCCTGCGAATCTCATCGTGCTGGCCGTCATTGCCGTCGGCATGTTTTTTGGACTGCGTCGCATTGCCGCTTCGACACACGGGAAGAGTTGCTGCAGCGATGGTACGAGCGGCAAGAAGGCCAAAAAGGTTGTTGTGGTGGATACCGATGCGTCACACTATCCCTATAGCGATGAGCTGCTCATCGGCGGCATGAACTGTGACGGCTGCGCTCAGAACGTAGCCAATGCCCTCAATGCGGTGGATGGCGTGTGGGCAACGGTGACGTATGCGGACCACACGGCACGCGTGCGCTCTAAGCAGCCGGTTGATCGTGGTGTCCTCGAGACGGCCGTGAAAGACGCGGGCTACTACGTCATGACGCTGTAAGCGCCGCCCTGGATGCGCTTCCTTGGCTAGGCTCGTCCGCGCAGTTCGATGTCTTGGATGTCGTCGAAGTCGATGACGATGTCTCGGAGCTTGAGGAGCTTGAAGGCGGGGAGCGCCTCGTCGAGGATGCCGGTGCGGCTGCGATAGCCGTATGTATCGTAATAGGTGACACGAACCAAGTCGCCACGTTTGAGACCCTCGAGCTTTTTAGAAAGTACGAGGGCTTTTTCTTCCGTGAGCTCACGTTTTGACTCGACGGTGATTTCCTGCTTGCGCACGAGTTCGTAGTATCCCGTGAGGGCGGCAAAGGGCATAAACTGCGCGGCGCGGTTGGCGCGCACGGCACCGTTGGCAGTGAGCTTGGGGTCGGCGGCGCGGCGCCTGCCCTCGGGGTCCGCCAGGCGCTCGAAGGCGGTCGGCGGGCGCACGGGCTGTTGTTTGGGTTTAGGCACGGTGTCCTCCAACTTGGTCGTTGCGTTCGCGCGCGGTGGCGCCGGCGGTAAAGCTTAATCCCTTGACGAGCGCGTTCTTGCCGTACTTGCCTTTCACGGCCAGGACGGCGCGCGCCAGGTCGCGCTCGCGCTCATCGGCCTCGATATCGCTGAACAGGTCGATGGTGGCAAATTCCTCGGGCATGAGGTTGCCAAATCCCAGGTTGATGCGCTTGACCGGTCGTTTGGGATCGACTGTTTGTGCCCAAAGGTCATCGAAATACCCCATGATCTTCTTAAACGAATTAGTGCGCTCGGGCAGCTTTCGCGAGGCGTTGGAGTGCGCAAAGAGCGCGGCATAGCCACCACGCGGTTTGCCGCCATGCTCTCCCACAAAGATGCCATCGATTGCCTGCGCTTCGCGCACCAGACGACGCCTTTCGTCATCGCGCTGGACGGGCTTGGGAGCACGGGGCGCGAGCTCGGGGCCGTCGGTCGCTGCGGGCTCGATGCCCGAGGTGCTCGAGCGCAGGTGTCCGCAGCCGTCTATATACTGCGCCGTGCCGCTGGCGTTGAGCCGGCGTATGTCGGCGCGCTCGCTCGCGTAGCCCACAAAGAGCGAGATGCTGTCGCAGACCACGTTCTTATCGACTAGATCCAACACGGCGTTGTCGACCATTTCGCGCAAGACGGTGTAGGCCTGCTCGTAGGCATAGCCCTTCGAGAGCACCTGTCCTGTGGTGGTCGAGGTCGCTTGCGGGCGATAGGCTTGGATATCGGCGATGGTTGTCGGCTCGCGCCCGAAGGCGTGGTCGATGAGATATTCGGCATTGACGCCGAGTTCGTCGTAGAGCAGGTTCTCGTCGAGTGCGGCGACGCCCATCAGGTCGTAGACGCCGTATTTCTCGAGACGGGCCGCCACGCCGGGGCCGATGCCCCAGATGTCGGTGATGGGGCGATGGGGCCAGATCTCCTTGCGAAAGGTCCCGTCGTCGAGTATGCCGATGCGGCTGGGTACGTGCTTGGCGGTAATGTCGAGCGCTACCTTGGCCTGGAATAGGTTGGGGCCGATGCCGACCGTCGCCGTGATGCCGGTGCGCGCCAAGACCTCGTCGCGCAGCGTGCAGGCGAACCCTTCCGCATCGGTGTGATAGAGGTCCAGATAGGGCGTCACGTCGATAAAGCATTCGTCGATGGAGTAGACGTGAATGTCTTGCGGACTCACGTATTCCAGATAGATGCCGTAGATTTTCGCTGACACCTCCATGTAGTGCTGCATGCGCGGTACGGCCTTGATGCAGTCGATGCCGTCGGGAATCTCGAACAGACGGCAGCGGTTGTGTATCCCGAGGTCCTTCATAGCCTGTGTGATGGCGAGGCAGATGGTCGTGCGCCCGCGCGATTCGTCGGCAACGACCAGGCACGTAGTGAGTGGGTCGAGTCCGCGGTCGACGCACTCGACACTGGCGTAAAACGTCTTAAGGTCGATGCAGATATAGGTGTGACGCTCGTGCCCCACGCGCCCTCCCATCAAACACATGTTCTTATCGAATACCTGTTCGATAATACCTGCTCGACCGGACACCGTCAAAACCTGCCCCTTTTTGGCAGGTATGGTCGTGCGGTTGCATCGGGTTTTTAACGCAGCTCTAAAGAGCGCGAAACAGCTCGGAAAACCTCGCTTCGTAGCATGAGGCTAACGATTGATACCACCATAAAGCACGGAAGGGTTGTGGGGATAATGGTCAACTATGGGTTTGGTATGCCGACGCGCTTGGTTGCGGATGGGGATGTGGCTCGCTGGTGCGGGCGATTGGTTGCCCACTATGGCGGCACCAAGGCACTGGTCGTGCTGGGAGGCGACAAGCACACGCGTGATGAGCTCGTTTCGGCGGCGCTGGGCTCGCTCGATCGCGCCCTGCTCGAGCGTGTGCTTTTCCGCTGCGGCTTGGTCGGGGGCGACGGGGGAGACGATTTGGTCGATGAGGCCGTAGCCCTGGCGACCGATGAGGGCGTGGACTTTGTCCTGGCGATCGGCGATGCCGATACGGCGGGCTTTGCGCGCGAACTCGCTCGTCGCATGGCCGTGCTTGATGCCGGCGAGGACGGCTTTGTGCCTTATGGATGCATCGTCTCCGAGGGAAAAGTGCCCGCCGTTGTGGGTGCCGGCGAGGTTCCCGTTTTCGCCATCATCGCGCCCGAACTGCTGGAGGGCATTGGGTCTCCTCTGCGTGAGTTGCTCGGCAGCGTGTGCGCAGCGGCCTAATATTTACCATAAAGGGATAGGTTCTTTTTGATTGGTAAAGCGTTTGACCTGCCATAATAAACCTGTCCCTTTTTGATCGGTTGCCGTTTGGGGGCCGATTGGCAACGCTCGCTGATTATAGTCTTGACCTGCGCTAGAATAGTGGCATCTGAATGTCCGGGCGCATGGAGGCGTGCGCCCGTATGCTGAGGAGGACTCTATGGCAACTGTTGCCGCACCTATCGATGCTACGTCGACTGCCGCTTGGAAGGCGCTCGAGGCCCATCAGGAGAAGCTCGAGGCCGAGGGTATCGACCTCAAGGCCTGGTTCGCCGCCGATGCCGAGCGCGTGAACAAGCTGAGCTTTGACGCCGGTGACCTGCACTTCGACCTGTCCAAGAACCTGGTGACCGATGAGACCGTCAAGCTGCTGTGCGATCTTGCCCGCGAGGTGAAGCTCGAGGAGCGCCGCGACGCCATGTTCTCCGGCGAGCACATCAACACCACCGAGGACCGCGCCGTCCTGCATACCGCGCTGCGCCGTCCGGCAAGCGAGAAGGGCCAGCTTATCGTCGACGGCCAGGACGTCGTCGCCGACGTGCACGAGGTCCTCGATCGCATGTATGCCTTCGCCGAGCGCGTGCGCTCCGGTGAGTGGAAGGGCGTTACCGGCAAAAAGATCGAGCACCTGGTGTCCATCGGCATCGGCGGCTCCGATCTGGGCCCGGTCATGGCTTACGAGGCCCTGCGTCCCTATGCCGACGCCGGTATCGATTGCCGCTATATCTCCAACATCGATCCCAACGACCAGGCCGAGAAGCTCAAGGGTCTGGATCCCGAGACCACGCTCGTGATTATCGTCTCTAAGACCTTCACCACGCTCGAGACCCTCACCAACGCTCGCGAGGTCAAGACCTGGATGCTCGAGCAGCTCAAGGCTCAGGGCGCCATCGATGGCTCCGATGAGCAGAACGACGAGGCCGTGGCCAAGCACTTTGTCGCCGTTTCCACCGCACTCGAGAAGGTCGAGGCCTTCGGCATCGACCCCGCTAACGCTTTTGGTTTCTGGAACTGGGTCGGCGGCCGCTACTCTGTCGACTCCGCCGTGGGCCTGTCGCTGATCGTCGTGCTCGGCCCCGAGCGCTTCCAGCAGTTCCTCGAGGGCTTCCACGCCATCGACGAGTACTTCTGCAACACGCCGCTCGAGAACAACGCCGTCGCGCTGATGGGCCTGCTCAACGTCTGGTACGTCAACTTCTTCGGTTCCAAGAGCCACGCCGTGCTGCCGTACTGCCAGTACCTGCACCGTTTCCCGGCCTACCTGCAGCAGCTCACCATGGAGTCCAACGGCAAGCACGTCCGCTGGGACGGCAGCGCTGTGACCTCCGATACCGGTGAGATCTTCTGGGGCGAGCCCGGCACCAACGGTCAGCACGCCTTCTACCAGCTGCTGCACCAGGGCACCGTGGTGGTTCCGGCCGACTTTATCGCTTTCGCCAACACCGCCAACCCCGCAACCGACAGCGGTCAGGACGTGCACGAGCTGTTCCTGGGCAACTTCTTGGCCCAGACCAAGGCGCTCGCCTTTGGTAAGACGGCCGATGAGGTTCGTGCCGAGGGCACGCCCGAGCAGATCGTCCCGGCCCGCTGCTTTGAGGGCAACCGTCCGACGACCTCGATCTTCGGCGACACGCTGACCCCGTTCGCACTCGGCGAGCTCATCGCCCTGTACGAGCACATCACCTTCGTCGAAGGCACCGTCTGGGGCCTCGACTCCTACGATCAGTGGGGCGTCGAGCTCGGCAAGCAGCTTGCCAAGCAGATCACCCCGGCCATCTCCCAGGACGACGACGCCCTCGCCGCCCAGGACGCCTCCACCCAGAGCCTGATCAAGTTCTACCGCAAGAACC
>URKC01000017.1:0-29615 GCA_900548295.1 uncultured Collinsella sp. | reverse complement strand
CGTAACCCTAATAATTGGCCTCGTAGCCGTTGCCGTCGCCGGTGGGCTCTTCGTAGTAATCGGAACTGTCGCTCGAATCGTCGGAATCGTCAGAGCTGACCGATGAGGTTGCGGTACCGTTTGCGTAGTCGTCAGACGTGTTGTTGTTCAGGTCGCCGATCGTAGAGCTGGAACCATCGGACATACCCATGGTATTGGGACCCTTGGGATCCTTGCCGGCGTCGACGCGCGCCATCATTTCCTTAAGCTCGTCCTCGTAGACAAAGACGTAGCTCACGCCGTCGATCATGGTGTCGTCACCGGCATACGAAGGCAGGTTAGCCGAGTAGATGCCATTGACGTCCATGCCGCGCATGGCGTTGACCGTAGACACGATATCCTGAACGCTCATATCGGTTACGAGCATATCCGACAGCGAATTAACCAGGCCAAAGATCTTCGTGGCATCGAAGTTATTGAGAATCTGGTTGGCAAGGGCTCCAAGCACCTGACGCTGGTGGCGCATGCGCGTGTAATCGCCGTCGGCATAGGTGTAGCGGCAGCGGGCATAGGTAAGGGCGGTGGCGCCGTCCATATGCTGCTGACCAGCGGTGATCTTAATATCCAGGTGCTCGGGGTCGTCAACATCATCGGTTGCGTTAATGTCGATACCGCCAACCGAATCAATCAGCGCCTGCATACCGTCGAAACTGACCTCGGCATAGTGGGAAATCTGAACACCGCACAGCTCGTTGACCGCCTCGACCATGGCTTCGGCGCCGCCAACGGTATGGCAGGCGTTGATCTTCATGGTCTCGCCCTTGTACACGACCTTGGTATCGCGCGGAACAGAAATGAGCGTCGCCTGCTTTTGCGTGGGGTCAATGCGTGCCAAGATAATCGAGTCGGCACGATACGTATCCTCGCCCGGACGGCCGTCGGTGCCAAGAAGCAGCACGTAGAACGGATCCTTTGCCTCATCGGTGTCAACCAGAACCCGACGCAGATTGTCGGTAATGACATTAGAATCGCCGAGCTTGCCCATAATGGTGGCAAACCACAGACCGGCAGCGGTAGTGGCACTCAGCAGCACGCCAAGCACGACAATGAGCGCGACGTGACGAATCGTGTGGCTACGACGACGCTGGCGAGCGCGCTCGGAATAGCGAGCCACGTTATCGCGACTGTAGATCTTGGCCTGCGCACCAGTTGAGGGTCTTCGGGTGGTGGTATCCGCGAGGGGCTTTTTATTAAACATAGGCAACCTGTATTAGTAGATGACGGGATCGGGGACGGTAGCATGCTCGACATGCGCGCCGAGCGCCTGCAGCTTTTCGACAAACTGCTCGTAGCCGCGCTTGATGTGATGGATAGCCGAAACCTCGGTCGTCCCGTCGGCGATCAAGCCCGCTACGACGAGGGCCGCTCCGCCACGCAGATCGGGCGAGGTAACCTGTGCACCCGAGAAGCCCTTGACGCCATGAATCATGGCATGATGGCTCTCGATACGAATGTCGGCACCCATGCGCACCAGCTCAGAGGCAAACATAAAGCGATTCTCGAAGATGTTTTCGGTAATAACGGAACTGCCGTCGGCAAGGGCGGAGAGCACCATAATCTGCGCCTGCATGTCGGTCGGGAAACCGGGGAACGGAAGCGTCTGGATGTCGACCGGCTTGATACGCTCGGCACGGTTCACATGGACGCCATCCTCGACGCGCTCGCAGTCGATACCCATGAGCTCCATCTTCTTGAGCACCATGCCCAAGTGAATGGGGCAAAAGCCCGTGACATCGACACCGCGATCGTCGGCCATCAACGCACCGGCAACGATAAAGGTACCGGCCTCGATGCGGTCGCCTACTACGCGATGGGTAACAGGATGGAGCTCTTCCACGCCTTCGATAGTCACGACGGGAGTGCCGGCGCCAACAATCTTGGCGCCCATCTCGTTGAGCATGTTGGCGAGATCGACGATCTCGGGCTCGCGGGCGGCATTGTCGATAACCGTGGTACCCTGCGCGCGCACGGATGCCATAATGAGGTTCTCGGTCGCACCGACACTGGCGAACTCGAGCGTGACGGTGGTGCCGCGCAGGCCCTGAGGCGCGCTGGCGTTGATATAGCCGTGGGCGGTATCAAACTCGACGCCCAGGGCCTCAAGACCAAGAATGTGCATATCGATCTTGCGAGCACCCAGGTTGCAGCCGCCCGGCATGGCGATCTTGGCGCGATGGAAGCGACCCAGCAGGGGCCCCATGACGGCGGTGGAAGCACGCATCTTGGCAACAAGCTCGTAGGGGGCCTCCCAAGAATCGACCTGAGAGGTATCAATCTCGAGCGTGTGCTCGTCGAGGACATCGATCGTGGCGCCCATACCCTTGAGCACCTTGCCCATCACGTGGACATCGGAAATATCGGGCACGTTCTGCAGCGTCGTCTTGCCCGGCGCCAGAAGCGTTGCCGCCATGAGTTTGAGTGCGGAGTTCTTGGCGCCCGAGACGGGCACGGAGCCTCCGATGGCGTGGCCACCCTCAACGCGGATAATATCCAAGGTCTACCCTTTCAAAAAGCATGCCCGGGGTGGCTGGGCCATCCCGGGCATGATGTGTTCGCAAATGGTCGAACGCTAAATCGTTTGACTATTGGGCAAGCTTGAGCTTACACCATGCGATTTCATTATAGAGGTAGGCGCGGCGTGCATCATCCTCCGACAAATTACCCAGCTTCTCTTCAAAACCTTGAATATCAGCTTTAAGCTTGTCGGCATCGACGGTCGCCAAATCGCAAGCGCGCTCGGCGAGAACGGTCACGACATCGTCCGCAACCTGGGCATAGCCGCCGGCCACGGCAAACGTGTGGTCGACAGTGCCCATGGCCTTATCGGAAACGCGAACGTAACCGCGGTCGATCGTGCAGATCTCGCTGGAGTGAGCAGGCAGGACGCCAAACTCGCCATCCGTGGACGGAATCGACACAAACGCAGCGTCGCCCTCATAGGCGCAGCTCACGGGGCACACGATGCGGATACGCATAACCTACTTCTCCCCCATCTTGCGGGCGCGCTCGCGCACGTCCTCAATCGTGGAAGCATAGCGGAAAGCCTGCTCGGGCAGGTCATCGGCCTTGCCGTCGACAATCTCGGCGAAAGAGCGGACGGTATCCTCGACGCGGACGTAGACACCGGGGTTACCGGTGAACTTCTCGGCGACGTGGAAGGACTGCGAGAGGAACTGCTGAATCTTACGGGCACGGTTGACCGTAAGGCGCTGCTCCTCGGACAGCTCGTCCATACCCAGAATGGCGATGATGTCCTGAAGGTCGGAGTACTCCTGCAGGAGCTCCTGGACCTTGACGGCGACACGGTAGTGCTCCTCGCCGACGATCGAGGGATCGAGAGCGTCGGAGGAAGACGCGAGCGGGTCGATAGCCGGGAACAGGCCGAGCGACGAAATGCTACGCGAAAGAACCGTGGTGGCGTCGAGGTGCGTAAACGTCGTGGCAGGCGCCGGGTCGGTCAGGTCGTCTGCGGGGACGTAGACAGCCTGGACGGAGGTAATGGAGCCCGTCTTGGTCGAGGTAATGCGCTCCTGGAGGTCGCCCATCTCGGTTGCCAGCGTGGGCTGGTAACCAACGGCGGACGGCATACGGCCCAGCAGTGCGGAAACCTCGGAACCCGCCTGGGAGAAGCGGAAGATGTTGTCGATGAACAGCAGAACGTCCTGGCCGCGATCGCGGAAGTACTCAGCGGTGGTAAGGCCGGCCAGACCGATGCGCAGACGCGCTCCGGGCGGCTCGTTCATCTGACCATAGACCAAGCAGGTCTTGTCGATAACGCCAGACTCGCTCATCTCGAGGAAGAGGTCGGTGCCCTCGCGGGTACGCTCGCCGACGCCGGTGAACACCGAGGTGCCGCCGTGCTCCTGGGCGAGGTTGTTGATGAGCTCCTGAATCAAAACGGTCTTGCCGACGCCGGCGCCGCCGAACAGGCCCGTCTTGCCGCCACGGATGTAGGGCTCAAGCAGGTCGACGGCCTTGATGCCGGTCTCGAAGATCTCGGTCTTGGTGGTGAGCTCGTCAAAGCGGGGCGCTGCATGGTGGATGGGGTAGAACTCCTCCACCTCGGGCATAGGCTTGCCGTCGACGGGCTTGCCCATGACGTTCCAAATGCGGCCGAGCGTCTTGGGACCAACGGGCATCTTCATGGGCTCACCGGTATCGGTGGCGATGAGGCCGCGCTGCAGGCCGTCGGTCGAGGACATGGCGACCGTGCGGACGACGCCGCCCGGAAGCTGACTCTCGACCTCTAGGATCGTGCTCAGATGACCGATCGGGGTCTCGGCCTCGACCGTGAGCGCGTTGTAGATCGGGGGCACCGCGCCGTCAAACTTGACGTCGACGACAGGACCGATGATTCGTACGATGCGACCATCACCGGCAGTCGTCTTCTTGGTGGCTTCCTCGACCGCAAGCTTTACGGTGTTATTAGCCATTACTGTTCCTCCAATGCTGAGGCTCCGCCGACGATCTCGTTGATCTCGGTCGTGATCGAAGCCTGACGCACGCGACTATACGTGCGGGTAAGGGTCGAGATGATCGCGGTGGCGTTTTCCGTCGCGGAGTGCATGGCCTTGCGGCGTGCACCCTGCTCGGCAGCCGCCGAATCGATCAGGGCCTGGTAGATGACCGTCAGGATATACGACGGTACAAGCTTGCCGAGAACATGCTCGGGAGAGGGCACGAACTCGAACGTGGACGAGATGCGCTTAGGGGCGTCGGTCTCGTTCTTACGCGGACCGTGGGCCATAGCGATCATCTCGGGGTCGAGCGGCAACAGATGCTCGACGCGAAGCTCCTGATCCACGCGGTTCTTTGCGTGGTGGTAGACAAGCTCGACACGGTCAAGCTCACCGGCACGATACGCATCGCAGATATGAGAGGAGATCATGCGGGCCTGATTGAAATCGGGCTCAGAGGAGTTGCCCTCAAAGTGCATGATGACGTTTGCGCGGTCGCGAAAATACGTGGCCGGTTTGCGCCCACACGCGATGATCTCGCACTCGATGCCGTCGTTCGCCCAAGAAGCGGCGAGCTTTTCGGCCGTACGCTCCACTGTCGTATTGAAACCGCCGGCAAGGCCGCGGTCCGAGGCAATAACGACAATCAGGCCATGCTTGACGCTCTCATGCTTCTGCAGCATGGGATCGGTGCCCGAACAGGAGGCGTCGCCGGCGACCGTCAACATGACGTCGGTCAGCGCCTCCTTATAGGGCTCGGCCTGCTTGGAGCGATCGAGGGCACGACGGATCTTGGCCGTAGAGACCATCTCCATCGTGCGCGTGATCTGCTTGGTCGTGGTAACCGAGGAGATTCGCTTCTTAATGTCGCGAAGGTTGGCCATGGGGCTTAGTTCTCCTCTGATCCAGAAACATCCGAATGGTGCTTGGCCATGAACTGCTGCTTGAAGTCGCCGATGACGCGCAAGAGCTCAGCCTTGGTGTCATCATCGATCTTCTTGGCGCGAACCTTGTCGAGCAGCGAACCAAAGCCATTGTCCATGTACTCGATGAGCTCGGCACGGAAGGGCAGCACGTCGGCGATCTCCAGGTCATCCAGGAAGCCCTCGTTGCCAGCGAACAGCGTAACGATCTGCTCGCCAACCTCAAACGGCTTGTAACGCGGCTGCTTCAGGAGCTCGGTCATGCGAGCACCATGGGTCAGCTGCTTCTGAGTAGCCTCGTCGAGGTCGGAGCCGAACTGCGTAAAGCCAGCGAGCTCCTGATAGGAAGCGAGGTCCAGACGGAGGTTGCCGGCGACCTGCTTCATGGCCTTGGTCTGCGCATCGCCACCGACGCGGGACACGGAGATGCCCACGTCGACTGCCGGGCGCTGACCCTGGAAGAAGAGCTCGGACTGCAGGTAGATCTGACCATCGGTAATGGAAATGACGTTGGTCGGAATGTAGGCCGAGACGTCGCCGTCCTGGGTCTCGATGATCGGCAGTGCCGTCATGGAGCCGTAACCGTTCTTCTTGGACATCTTGACGGCACGCTCGAGCAGACGAGAGTGCAGGTAGAAGATGTCGCCAGGATAGGCCTCGCGTCCGGGCGGACGATGCAGCGTCAGCGACATCTGACGGTAGGCCACAGCCTGCTTGGACAGGTCGTCGTAGATGACGAGCACGTGGCCGCCGGGGTTGGTCTCGCTGGCGGGCTTGCCGTCCTCGCCGTTGTACATGAAGAACTCGCCGATAGCGGCACCGGCCATAGGCGCGATGTACTGCATAGGGGCGGAATCGGCAGCGGTGGCCGAAACGATGATGGTGTAGTCGAGCGCACCGTGCTGAGCGAGGGTCTCGCGGATGTTGGCAACCGTGGAGGCCTTCTGGCCGATGGCGACATAGATGCAGACCATGCCCTTGCCGCGCTGGTTGAGAATAGCGTCGATGGCGATGGCGGTCTTACCGGTCTTACGGTCGCCGATGATGAGCTCACGCTGACCGCGGCCAATAGGCACCATGGAGTCGATAGCGAGCAGACCGGTCTGAACCGGCTCGCACACCGGGGTACGGTCGATGACGCCGGGGGCCTTGAACTCGATGGGGCGACGGTGCGTAGCGACGATGTCGCCTAGGCCGTCGATGGGCTGGCCGAGCGGATTGACGACGCGGCCGAGCATGGCGCGGCTCACGGGGATATCCATAATGCGGCCAGTGGTGCGGCACTCGTCGCCTTCCTTGATGGAGTCGACGGCACCGAACAGAACGGCGCCGACCTCGTCACGGTCAAGGTTCTGGGCAAGGCCGAAGACGGTCTCACCGGTATCGGAGCTCTTGAACTCCAGAAGCTCGCCTGCCATGGCGCTCTTGAGGCCGGAGACGCGCGCGATGCCATCGCCTACCTCGTCGACCGTTGAAACCTCATGCGTATCGACCGTCGCGGAGAGGCTCGTGAGCTGCTCCTGCAGTTTCTTGGCGATATCCTGGGCATTGAGGGTTTCGGACATTAGGCTTCACCTCCGTACGAATTAGCAGAGTTTGCGAGGGTCTCCTGCGCGATGCGCAGCTGCGTCTTGACGGAAATGTCACGACGCTCGCCGCGGGCCTCGAGCACCAGGCCGCCCACGATAGACGGGTCGACCTGCTCGATAAGGAATACCTTGCGGCCGAAGTCCTGCTCGCATTTCTTAGTGATGGTTTGACGCAGCTCGTCGTCGAGCGGGATCGCCGTGGTGACGGTCACGCCCACTACATCCTCGTCTTCCTCGGCAACATACTTAAAGGCAGCTGCCACCTTGGGAAGAAGGTCGAGCTGGTCGCGCTTGGACATGGTGTCGAGCACGGCGATGATCTCGGGGCTGGCAGAAGCCAAGCGCTCGATCATCTCGAGGTCCTCGAACACATGGTTCTCGGCCTTAGCGGCTTCCAGAAGGGAACGCGCGTAGGTCTCGAGCACCTTGTCCTGATAGCGGCTAGTCGGCATTCAGGCTACCTGCTTCCTGGATGTAGCGCTCGATGAGCTTCTTCTGCTCGGCATCGTCCTCGAGTGCCTCGCCCACGATCTTGGTGGCGACGGCAACGGACAGGTCGGCGATGGAGCTCGCGGCACCGGCGTAAATGGACTTGCGCTCGTCCTCGACGGTCGTATGGGCCTTGGCGATGATCTCCTCGGCCTCCTTGTGAGCAGCCTCGATGATACGGGCGCGCTCGGACTCGGCGTCCTTACGGGCCTCGAGAACGATGTCGGCAGCCTGACGACGGGCGTCGGTGACGATCGAGTCGGACTCAGCGCGCTTGGCGATAGCCTCCTGCTTGGTCTTCTCGGCCTCGTCGAGGCTCTCCTCGATCTTCTTGCCGCGCTCCTCCATGGTTTTCATGATGCCCGGCAGGGCGACCTTGGCCAGCACGATCCAGATAATCAGGAAGGCGATAAGCGCCGGGATGAACTCCGCCATCTTAGGGATGAGGATGTCCGCACCGGCAGCGCCGTCCTCGGCGAACGCGGAAACCGGCATGAGCAGCGCGGCCGCGGACGCGGAGAGTGCGATCGCGCTCTTCTGGGATGAAAGATTCATACTTGACGCTCCGTGCTATTTAACGATCAGCGCGACAACGAAGCCGATCAGAGCCAGAGCCTCGCCGAAGGCGGAGCCCATGATGAAGACGGTGAACACGCGGCCCTGGACCTCAGGCTGACGGGCCATAGCACCCGTAGCACCCAGAGCAGACAGGCCGATAGCAAGACCAGCGCCGATAACACCGAGACCGTAACCGATAACTCCCACGATTCCTCCTTTGTCGTGCGTGTCTTATTTCACGCAGGATAACCTTTTTATAACTGCCGGGCTCCATGGGTACGGGCACCGGCGATTTAACGAATTGCCTTACCTTTAAGGCGCGAACGGAAGGCTACTCCTCCTCCGCGACCTCCTCTGCCTCGGAGACATACACGGCGGTAAGGACCGTGAAGACGTAAGCCTGGATGGCGCCGACCACAAGCTCGATCGCATAGATCAGGATGAGGATGGCAAGCCAGGCCAGCGAAGGCAGGGCGCCGACGGCGTGCGCCGCGGAAACCTGCTGAAGCAGCGGCTGCATGAACATGCTCGCCATGATGGCGAACGAGCCCATGACCACGTGTCCTGCGAACATGTTGCAGAACAGACGGACGGCGAGCGTGATGAGGCGCAGGAAGGTCGAGAAAAGCTCGACGACCCACACGAGCACGTTCATCGGGAAGCTCACGCCCTGCGGGGCGAGGCTCTTGATGTAGCCGATCACGCCGTGAGCCTTGCATCCGTAGTAGATGAAGTACACGAAGGCGAAAATGGCGAGTGCGGCGGTGGAGCCGATTGCACCGGTGCCGGGCTTCATTCCCGGGATCAGGCCGATCATGTTATTGATCAGGATGAACAGGAAAAGCGAGCACAGGAACGGGAAGTGCTTCTTCCAGTTCTCACCCACGACGCCCTTGCCGATATCGTTCTCGACGTACTCGATGATGTACTCGAAACCGTTGACGAAGAAGCCCTTGGGAACCAGGGTCTGCTTCTTCTTGAACACGGCCAGGACGATCAGGAGCACGATCGTGGAGACGATCAGCCAAAACGAGTACTGCGTGATGCCGCAGCTCAGATCGCCCACGACAGGGGTGGAGCTGAACTCGCTGACCAGATGATTAATCTCATCAGGCAGCTTTTCAAAAATTTCCACGACTTACCTTTCGACCTCATGAGGATCTCGCAGCGCCTTGGCGACGCGAACCGCGCAGGCGGCCATAAAGGCCACGAAGCCGATCGCCTCGCCCAGGAGGAACATGCGAAATGCCTCTCCGAACAACACAAACACAACCAAGGTAAAGACGAGCAGAGCGATTGCCGAGACCGCCAGACTCACCATACCCTTGAGCATGTCCGCATTCTGCTTATCGTCAAGAACCGGCTTGAGCGTAAAGACAAAGGGAAGGAAGGCAATTGCGCCCGCGATGACGCCTGCAACGATAGCGAGCAGATCGGCTATCTGAAACACTGGCGTCCTCACTTTCCTTTTTAACGCTTCACAGAACAGTTCCCGCCAAACATTGGTGACTATTGTACGAGCCAATCGCTAAAGTACAACCGAAAAAGCATCGGTTAATACGCACCTGTTCGTTTTCTTAAGACCTTCTTTATGCCGCAGGTACGGTAATACGTTTTTCTCGAACCCTGCAGGGCAAAACGTCCGTTAACAGGAGTGCGCGCGGTCGCCTTTTGTTCGTCCGCGCGCACCGTTTCTTCGTATTTGCAGCCGCGGCCGTTTAGCCCAGCGACTAGAGCGTGCCGTAGATGCGGTCGCCGGCGTCGCCGAGGCCGGGAACGATGTAGGCAGCCTCGTTGAGATGGTCGTCGATGGCGCAGGTATAGATATGTACATCGGGATCCTTCTCGGTCAGCGACTTGAGGCCCTCGGGAGCCGCGACGATGCACAGCATGCGGATGTCCTTGACACCGCGCCCGCGCAGGTAGCTGATGGCCATCTCGGCCGAACCGCCCGTGGCGAGCATGGGGTCGACGACCAGGCAGATGCGCTGGTCGATATCCTTGGGCATCTTGCAGTAATACTCGTGCGGCTCGTGGGTGACCTCGTCGCGCTCCATGCCGATGTGGCCCACGCGAGCGGAGGGCACCAGGTCGAGGATGCCGTCGACCATGCCAAGGCCCGCACGCAAGATGGGCACGATGGCGAGTTTCTTGCCGGCAAGCTGTTTGAACGTGGCGGTGGTGATAGGGGTATCGACCTCGACGTCTTCCATAGGCAGGTCGCGCATGGCCTCGTAGCCGTCAAAAAGCGCGAGTTCGCGCACGAGCTGACGGAACTGGTTGGTGCCGGTGTTTTTGTCGCGCAGGATCGACAGCTTGTGCTGGACGAGCGGGTGATCGACAAGCGTCACACGGGACGCATCGTAGGTGACGGTCATGGGTTGATTGCCCCTTTCGTTGCGGCCGCAAAACGGCCTTGCTGACAAGGCGCGCAGCAATGTTGCCGCCGCACGCCATGCATTAGTTTAGCGGTTTGTTGTATCGAGCAGCCCATCGCAGCCCTACTGTGAGGTGCTGAGCGAGCGCCTGACTGCATCACGCCAGCCCGCAAGGTTTTGCTCGCGGCGCTCGGCGGACATGTGGGGAAGGAAGGTCCTAACGATCTGGGCATTTTGCTCCAGCTCTTCCAGGTCTTCCCAATAGCCGACGGCAAGACCCGCCAAGTACGCGGCACCGATTGCCGTGGTCTCCACCGTCTCGCATTGCAGCACGGGGATATCCAGCAGGTCGGCCTGGAATTGCATGATGAACTCGTTGCGCGAGGCACCGCCATCGACAGACAGGCGCTCAATCGAAAGCCCCACGTCCTGCTCCATGGCGCGCAGCACGTCGTAGCTCTGATATGCCATGGATTCGCAGGCGGCACGTACGATGGTCGCACGGCTCGAGGCGCCGGTCAGACCGCACACGATACCGCGAGCATGCGGGTCCCACCAGGGAGCACCCAAACCCGCAAAGGCCGGAACGAAGTAGCAGCCCTCGTTGTCGCTAATCGAAGCGGCGAGTTGTGCCGACTCGCTCACGCTCGAGATGATGCCCATGTTGTTGCGAAGCCAGTTCATCGTTGAGCCGGCGGCAAAAATAGAGCCCTCGAGCGCATAGCTGACTTTGCCGTCCGCAGCGATACCGATGGTGGAGACCAGGCCATTCTTGGATTCGACGATCTCGTCGCCGGTGTTCATGAGCATAAAGCAACCCGTGCCATAGGTGTTTTTGGTCTGGCCGGGACGGAAACAGCAGTGGCCGAACAGCGACGCCTGTTGGTCACCCGCCACGCCCATGATGGGCGGCATGTTGGTCATGATGTCGCTCGCGACGCGGCCGTAGTCGCCCGAGCTCCAGCGAACCTCGGGCATCATGGAACGTGGAACGTCAAAGAGCGCCAGCAGGTCGTCGTCCCAATCGAGCGTATGGATATTAAAGAGCGCCGTGCGGCTGGCATTGGTGTAGTCGGTGGCAAAGACCTGGCCGCCAGTGAGGTTGTAGATGAGCCAGGTGTCGATGGTGCCAAACATGAGGTCGCCCGCCGCCGCGCTCTCGCGTGCGCCGTCGACGTTGTCGAGAATCCACTGCACCTTGGAGGCCGAGAAATACGGGTCGAGCGTGAGTCCCGTGCGGGAGCGCACCAGCCCTTCCGCGCCCTGCTCGACAAGCTCGTCGATCAGAGGTGCGGTACGGCGGCACTGCCATACGATAGCGTTATAGATCGGCTGACCGCTCACACGGTCCCAGACCACCGTGGTCTCGCGCTGGTTGGAGATGCCGATGGCGGCAATGCGGTCGGAGTGGATACCGCTCTTAAACTGGACTTCCATCATGACCGCGATCTGGCTGGCAAGGACCGCCATGGGGTCTTGCTCTACCCAACCGGGACGCGGAAAACTCGTTTTTACGCTGCGACGTGCCTGCGCGACGATGCAGCCGTACTCGTCGACGATGGTCGCAAGTACCGAGGTGGTGCCGCAGTCGAGCGCCATGATGTAGGAACCGCCAAAGTCAAACGAGGCATCTTCCATGCCCAGGCTGCCCAGATTCAACGACATCGCTTAAACCTTTCTATTGCATCGGGTCGGACAGGACCCGTTCGATCTCTGATGCGGGAAGTGCGCCTTGGCGCAGGATCTGGAGCCCGCCGTGCTGAAACGACACGATGGTCGAGGCGTCGCGACACGGGGTCTCACCGGCGTCGACGGCAACATCGACCCCCTCCAGGATGCGACCCTCCACCGTGATAAAACTTGCCGGCGCGGGCGCGCCATGCGTGTTGGCGCTGGTGCAGGCAAGGGGGCTGCCACAGGCGCGAATGAGCGCCTGCACCACGGGCGAGGCCGAAGCGCGAAGTGCCACCGTGTCGTCGGCAGCGCGCATAAAGGTCGGCACGCAGGGGGCTGCCTTGACCACGATAGTCAGGGCTCCCGGCCAGCATCGTCGCGCGAGTATGCGGGCATCTTCCGGGATATCCACGCCATAGCGGTCGAGTGCTTCGACGCCATCGACCAGCCAAGCGACGGTTTGCGTGAGTTCACGTTGCTTGAGAGTGAAGATACGGCGATAGCCGGTGCCGAGCGCAGGAACTGCGGCGCCATTGACGGCAGCCTGCGGATCGCGCGGCCACGATGGGAATTCGCTTGTATCTTGGGGCACGGCGTCCGAGAAGGCGTTGACTGCCACGGCGACACCGTAGACGGTCTCGGTCGGGATCAAAGCCAGGCCGCCGCGGCCGAGCACCTCGGCCGTGCGCTCGACGGCAAGCCGATGCGGCTCGCGCGTTCCCTCGTATACCCGATAGACCGTCTGCATGTGTATGCCAGCCCCTTACGCTCTGGTGCAAGTTTGTTTACTGTGGGGCATTCTCGCACGAAACGTTCAACCTATTTGCCCAGAGCGCATGTTGGTTTGGTGAGCGGCTCTAGTAGTCGGTGAAAGTGAGGGGGTTATTGGACGGCTACGAACTTCTTTGGCCTGCCGGCGTGGCGTTCTTGGGCGGCGTAGCGCTCGATGCTGTCTATCGTTATCATCCGACGGCCGTCGACGAGTTCAACATCGAGCTTTCCGGCTTTGACCAGCGCGGTAATCCGCGGAGCGGAGACTTTGAGGTCCAGCGCTGCGTCTTTAAATGTTCGGCACGCCGCTTCCCGAGCGTCCTCGTGGTCGATTTCGACTGAAAGGGCCACGACCTCGGCCGAGCGTTCGTACCCTGCCGGAGTCAAACCGTTGTTGAGGTCGTCGGCCAAAAACGCCATCAGTGCCTCGGTAGCATGGGCAATCGCTTCTTCGCGCGTATCGCCATCGGCAAAGGCGCCGGGAATCTGCGGGAAGCTAGCGCAGTAACCGTCGTCTTCTTTTATGAGAACGCAGTCATAGGTAAATCGCTGCCTCATTTTGCCTCCAACTACCATCCAGCTTGGCGACGAATACTTGCCCACGTGCCCTTCTTTGGTCGATCACCACCAGAGCCGTTCACGGTGACAACACGGTCACCAGAAACATACTTAGCATGACTACCGACTTGCGCGACCTTCACGAATCCATCGTGCTTGAGTAGGGCAATGATTTCCCGAAAGGTAGGAGGTTGCATGGGCCGACCTCTTTCAGCCGTCCTAATTATAAACTACTTTATAATTTTTGCTAACCAGTTAATAAATATTACTGGCGTTGCTTGGGCTCGGTGACGATGGCTCGGACAATGCGGGGGCGATCGGTGAGGTCGTGGACGATACGCACGTCCGAAAGGCCTGCTTGACGACAGAGCTCGGCCGCGGCGTCGAGCGCGCCCTCGTAGAGCTCGCAGGCAAACAGGCCGCCGGCACGCAGCATGTAGGGCGCCGCGTTGAGCAGGCGGCGGAAGATATCGAGACCGTCGGCACCGCCCTCGAGCGCCAGATCGGGCTCAAAGTCCTTGACCTCATGCGGCAGCGAGCGCATGACGTCGGTCGGGATGTAAGGTGGGTTGGAGACGAGCACATCAAAGGTGCCCCACTCTTCGCGGGGAATGGAACTCACCAGGTTTGTGAGGCTGAAGGCGACCTCGTCGGACGTGAGGCCAAGCGCATCACGGTTTTTGGTGGCCAGATCGATGGCGCGCGGCTCGATATCGGTAGCAGTGCAGGTAACGTGGCCGCGGCGCTCCCAGGCAAGGGAGAGCGAAATGCAGCCCGTGCCGCAGCCGACCTCGAGAACGCGGGCAGTGCGGGGCTCGGCTGGGGCAGATACGTTGGCCTCGGCGGCATCTTGCGCGGGAGTCGCCTGTTGGTCGTTGTCCTCAATGGCGATGCCGTATTCGTCGAGCTCGGGCTCGGGGGTTTCCATGGCCTCTGCTTCTGCCGCTTCGGCTTCTGCCGCCTGCGCGGCGGCTTCCTCGGCCTCGCGATCGGCCAGTTCCTCGGCATAAGCGCGACTGCCCAGCACATCGCCGCCTAGCGCCGCCTCGTCGGCAGCTGTGAGGTTGGCGGCACGGCGCTCGGCCGTCGCTCGCTCGTCGGCCAATGCGGCCTCGGCTTTGCGTGCCTGCTCGACCTCATCGTTCCAAGGCAGCTCAACACGCTGACGGGCAGCGGCCTCGGGGCTCAGTACCTCGGCATCCAGATAATTGAGGACTTCCTCGACGAGCATCTCGGTCTCGGGGCGCGGAATGAGCACACCGGGGGCGCACGCGACGTCGATCATGCGAAACTGCGTGCTGCCCGTGATGTATTGCAGCGGCTCGCCCTTAGCGCGGCGGACAACGGCCGCATGCATGGTCTCGAGCTGGGCCGCGTTAAGCGTCTCGTCCATACGCATATATAGGTCAATGCGCGCCAGGCCCGTGGCGGCGCACAGCAGCCACTCGGCAGAAAGACGGGGGTGCTCCTCGCCGCGCTCGGCCAGGTACTCCTTGGTCCACTCGAGACAACGCTTGATGGTCCAAATCTCGTTTGCCATGGGGCCCTCCCCTCTTAAGCGCCGGACGGCGCGCGAATGTCGGAGCAGATTGTAAGCGAGGCCAGCGCTTGGCAAGGGGCGATTGAAGGCGATTATCGAGAATCAGCCCAGAATTTTGCTTGGAGCCTGCCTAGAGTGTTCATTCGCTGACGTCTAAATTTGCATTCGTCAAGCTTTTGGCAAGGTTGCCCCAAAACTGACCAATATCTAACCAAGAACTTGCCAAATCACTTGACGCGCGACGCACCAAAAAGGACCCCGCGACTTCGCGAACGATATTTTGAGCATTATTTTCAATAGCAGATGCACACCGTTAATTGCTTTAAGCAGGTAAGCAGCTCAAAGGCCATCACAGCTGATTGAATAACACCTCAAAGCAATATGCCCAACCTAGTCATTTAAGAACGTCCCCAATGACCACCTCTAAGGCGCCGCAGGTTGAGCATAAGTCAGCGAAAACGCCCCTAAGCGAGCAAGGTGACGTGAAATGAAAGGGCGCTGACCTTCTGGTCGCGCCCTTGAAATTGAACGTCAGATTGCCGCTTAGGGGCGTTTGCAGCGTCGAGCCGTTACGCGGTTTGGCAAAACCGCGTAACCCACTACACAGCCTGTGCCAGCTTCTCGGCACGCTCGGCGGCGGCGAGCGCCTCGATGACGGTGCCGAGCTGGTCGCCCAGGAGGACGCCATTGTAGGTGGAGTTGAAACCGATGCGGTGATCGGTCACGCGGTCCTGGGGCTGGTTATAGGTACGGATCTTCTCGGAACGGTTGCCGTGGCCGATCTGGCTCTGGCGCTCGGCACCAAGCTCTGCCTGCTGCTTCTCGAGTTCCATCTCGTACAGACGGGCGCGCAGCATCTGCATGCAGACCTCGCGATTCTGAATCTGGGAGCGCTGCTCCTGCGACTGCACCACGGTATTGGTGGGCAGGTGGGTGATGCGCACGGCGGAGTAGGTGGTGTTAACGCACTGACCGCCAGGGCCCGAAGCGCAGTAAGTGTCGATGCGCAGGTCAGACTGGTTGATCTGGACGTCGATCTCCTCGGCCTCGGGAAGCACGGCGACGGTTGCCGTGGAGGTCTGGATACGGCCCTGGGACTCGGTCTTGGGAACGCGCTGGACACGGTGTACGCCGGACTCGAACTTCATGACGGAGTAGACGCGGTCGCCCTCGACCTTGAACTCGATGGACTTAAAGCCGCCGGCCTCGCTGGGGCTGGAATCGAGCACGGTGGTCTTCCAGCCACGCGACTCGCAAAAGCGCTGATACATCTTGTACAGGTCGCCGGCGAAGATGGCCGCCTCGTCGCCACCGGCGGCGGAGCGAATCTCGACGATGGTGTTCTTGTCGTCGTTGGGGTCGCTCGGGATGAGCATGTACTTAATGTCTTCCTCGAGCTGGGGAAGCTTGGCCTCGTTTTCGGAGATGTCCATCTGGAGCATCTCCTTCTCATCGGCATCGGTAGTATCGTGGAGCATTTCCTTGGCAGCCTCGATGTCATCGAGCGCGCCGATGTACTCGCGCGAGGCGGCGATGAGGTCGGACTGGTGCGCGTACTCCTTGTTGAGACGCGTGAACTCCTTGATGTCGGAGGCAACGGCCGGGTCGGAAAGCTTCTTCTCGAGCTCCTCATAGGCCTTGATGATCTTTTCGAGCTTGTCGCGCATGGCGGGACTCCTTTATATGCGTGAAGGTGAAAATCGGCAGAATTGATGGGGCGCATGGCGCCACTGCGGGGGTAAGCCCAGCTAGAGCATGTCGATCTTCAGATACATGCGCATCCCTTCGCGTGTGGGGTACATAGTTGCGATCTAACCCATACATGATAGCGTGCGCAGGCAAACCTGCATATAACCCGCACGGAATGAGTGGACGTAGCCGTTGGGTACGTTCCTTAACGACTAGTCGTTTAAGAGCGTCCCCAACGGCTAACAAAGGGACTGTCGCTTTGTCAGATTCTAGAGCGTGTGGAGTAGGGCGATGAGGAAGCGTACGCCCTGGAGGTAGGCGCGGCGGGTGATGCGCTCGTTGGTGCCGTGGACGCCGCGGTCGCACTCGTCATCGTCGACCACAAACGCCGAAAAACGAATGCATTCGGAGCAAATGTGCTGGTAGTTGGCAGCGTCGGTCGCGCCGATCACGGTCGAGGGAACGATACCGATAGGAGCTCCGCCCGCCGCTGATGATCCGTTTTCCTCCGTCCCCTTTGGATCGCGGAAATAGCGGGCGGCGATGGAGCGAACCGCCTCGAGGCCGGGACCACCGATGCGCGGGGACGGCGAGGGCTCGGAGCTGCCGGGGCCCAGCTCCACTTCGACACGACCGGCAAGGTCCGCCCCGGCAACCGCCTCACGGCAGCGCGCCACAACGTCGGCCACGCCCGTGCCCTCGAGCATGCGGAAGTTGATATTGGCCCACATATCCTGTGGCATCACGTTGGCGCCGGTGCTGCCACCCTCGATCTGCGTGGGCGCGCAGGTGGTCGTCACCAGCGGATAGAGCTTCTTGCTGGCGAGGCAGTCGCGGACAATGACGTCCCCGTTGGCGGCAATCTCATCCGCCGTGTAGAGCCCCAGCTCGACGAGCTGTGCGGCAAGCAGATCGGTCACGCGCGTCGGCCACTCGATATCGCAGATTGCGGCGATAGCGCGGCTCAGTACCTCGAGCGATGTGCCGCCGTAGGGGTTGGACGAATGCCCGCCCTCACTCTTCGTCTTGAGCACAATATCGGCGTAGCCCTTCTCGGCAAGGTCGGCATGCATAAGCCAGCCCTCGCCCGCGCCGTACTCGGCAGCCGAAACAATACGGTAGTCACCCTCGTCGATCAGGTATTCAAGTTCAATACCGCGCTCCTCGAGCACGCGACCGATCGCCCGCGCGCCGTACTGCGTGGTTTCCTCGTCCTGGCCAAAAGCCAGCAGCAGGGTTCGCTCGTGCTCCCAGCCGTGCGTCAACGCATACTCAACCGCCTCGAGAATACCTGCGACCTGGTCTTTCATGTCGATAGCGCCGCGACCCCAAATGTAGGTGTCGTCCACCTGTCCGCTAAAGGGGGCGTGCGTCCAGTCGGCCTCGGTACCCGGCACCACGGGGACCACGTCCATGTGGCCCATGAGCATGACGGGTTTGAGGGCGGAGTCGGAACCGCCAAGCGTCACCAACAGCGAATGGCCGACAAGCTCGACCTCGCCCGCCGCAAATACGTGCGGCCAGGCCTGCTGCATATACGCGCGCAGGTCGTCGAAGGGCTGCCAATCCACCGCCTCGGCATCCATGCTCGAAATGGTCGGAAACGACAGCACGCGGCCCAAGTGCTCGCACGCGCCGGCCTCGTCTATATCGGCAAAATCGTCCTCATGCGCAAAGAAGCGCCAAACCTCGGCCATGACATCCTTTCGATTGTGACGACAAAGGCCGCCCCACGGGAGCGGCCCTGCAACGTAAGCGTTTGCGGTCGGTTATTTGTCCTCGAGATAGCGAGAGAGGAACTCACGAGTGCGCTGGTGTTTGGGGTTGCCGAAGAGCTCGGCCGGCGCGGCATCCTCGAGCACCACGCCCTTGTCCATAAAGACCACGCGGTCGGACACCGTGCGGGCAAAGGCCATCTCGTGCGTGACGACGACCATGGTCATGCCGTCGGCGGCGAGCTTGCGCATGACCTCGAGCACCTCGCCCACGATCTCGGGGTCGAGCGCGGAGGTCGGCTCGTCGAACAGCATGATCTGCGGATTCATACATAGGGCACGAGCGATGGCCACGCGCTGTTTTTGACCACCGGACAGGCGACCAACGGCGGCGTGCGCGAACTTTTCGAGTCCCACGCTCGTCAGATGCTCCATCGCGACCTTCTCGGCCTCGGCCTTGCTCATCTTTTTGAGCGTGACGGGCGCGAGCGTGCAGTTGTCGAGCACGTCCATGTTGTTGAACAGGTTGAAGCCCTGGAACACCATGCCGATGTCCTCGCGCAGTTTATTGATATTGCAGCGCTCGGCAGTAAGGTCCTGACCGTGGAACCAGATATGGCCCGCGTCCGGGGTCTCGAGCAGGTTAAGGCAGCGCAGAAACGTCGACTTGCCCGAGCCCGAGGCGCCGATGATGGTGACGACCTCGCCGGGATTGACGGACAAGTCGATGCCCTTGAGTACCTCGAGTGAGCCAAAGCTCTTGCGCAGGCCCTCGACGCGGATAAGCGGCTCTTGGTTTTGCACGGCTGCCGCAGTGCCGGTAGTGGCGGTATCTGCCATGATGATTCTCCTCGTCTTAAGCCTAGTTAGAGCTGGGCAGCGTGGCAGGAGCCTCGGCGCCGAGCTTTTTGCCAAAGGCCTCGAGCAGGCGGCTCGCCACGAGCGTCAGGATCAGATAGACCACGAGCGCCACGCAGTAGACCTCCATCTGGCGGTAGTACACGCCGGCGACGGTGGTGGTGGCGTACATGAGGTCGAACACGCCGATGACCGAGAGCACCGACGAGTCCTTGATGTTGATGATGAGCTCGTTGGTGAGCGCCGGGATCGCGTTTTTAATACCCTGAGGGAACACGACCTTGCGCATAGCCTGCCACTGCGACAGGCCCAGCGAGCGCGCTGCCTCGGCCTGGCCGGGATCGATGGACTCGATGCCGCCGCGCAGGACCTCCATCATGTAGGCGGTAGAGTTGAGCGAGATGGTGACGAGGCCGGCGGTGAAGGTACTCCAGATCTGGTTGGCCTGGGCGGTCTCGAAGCCCATGCCGCGCAAAACGGTGAAGCCCGCGTAATAGATGAGCAGGCCCTGGACCATCATGGGCGTGCCGCGCACGACGGTGGAATAGACGGTCGCAAAGCCTCGGCCAATGCTCTTAAAGAAGCGCACCAGGTCGTTGTCGACGCGATCGAAGGTCTGGGTGCGCAAGAACACAAAGAGCAGCGCCAAGAAGAAGGCGATGACCGTGCCGAAGGTGGCAAGCGCGATGGTGATCTCGATACCGCGGATAAAGAAGTCGCCGCTCTTGTAGGTCATGTAGACCAAGCTCGACAGAAAGTCGCTGGGATTGGAGTCCGAGACAATGCTCACCTGCACCAGGTCGACAAACGACATGACGCAGCGGTCGATAAAGAAGATCGCCGCGATGGCAACCACGACATAGCTGCCCAGGCGCGCGCCGCGACGGAAACGCTCGGATGCAAACGGCGACGTTTCGCGATAGTCGCTCCAGTGCATAACCTTGGTGACGAGCGCTGCCGCCGACACGACGATCCAGGCCCAAAGAATCGCCCAAAGGCAATCCTGGAAGATGCCGGTGGGCGCCAAAAAGCTCAGCGGCGTGGGGTTGCGCTGGCTAAATGCCAAGCCGAGCGCCGCGATAACGCTCGTGCCCAGGTACACATAACGGTGGTCGGCCTTGATAAAGGAGGCCAGACGATTGATGCCTTTCATGCTGCCTCCCTATGCCGGCTGACGGTCGAGGCACGCGTCCCACATCTGGTCGCGCTCCTCCTGGCTGATGCCCTTGAGTGTCTTGTCGATGAGCTTAAGCAGTTTGTCCGATCCCTTGCGGCAACCGACATTCGCCGTGACCTCCTGCTTAAAGCCCTCGCCCTCGGCAAAGTGGATGGGGACGATACCGGGATTTTGGGCCATATAGCCCTTTTCGTTCTCAGTGTTGTAGGTCACGGCGTCGCACGTGCCCTGCAGCAGATTCGAGAACACCGTGGGGACCGAATCGACCGGGTTCTTGTGCACAACGCCCGGAATCTCGTCGATGACGGTATCGAGCATCGTGTCCTTTTGGCCGAGCACCGTGGCACCGCTGAAGTCGCTGAGCTTGGTGGCGTTTTGGTAGGGCGAGCCCTCTTTTACGAACAGGCCAAAGTAGCCAATGAAGTACGGGTCGGAAAAGCCGACGGACTCCTCGCGCTCGGGCGTGGCGCTCATGCCGGCGATGATGAGGTCAATCTGGCCGTTGTTGAGCGAGTCGATAAGGCCCGAGAAGCTCTGCTTGACGGCAACGGGCTCGCCGCCGAGAGCCTTGCAGACGATCTTGGCGATCTGCACGTCGTAGCCATCGGCGTAGGCTCCCTGCACGTTATCGATGGGGATCGTGAACTCGCTGGCCTCGGAAACCTGCCAGTTGTACGGGGCGTAGGCCGCCTCCATGCCAATGCGGATCTTATCCTTGCCGATCACAGAATCGGACAGGTCGTCGCGACCGCCGCCCGTCGTGGACTGAACTACTTCCAGCGTGGAGGGACGCTGGCAGCCGGCAAGTGCGCCGGCGACGACAGAAGCGCTCGCAGCGAGAGCGCTACCCAAAAAGATGCGACGGCTGCATACCGGCTGTGGATGCGCGTCGCGTTGATGGGGAGAATGCATAATCTGCCTTCCCTGTTGAATCGTATGCTGACGACTTAACAGGATATACGCCAGCGACCAGCAGCGCAGCACAAGCTCGAAAAATTAATAGACGCACGGTAGTCATTGGGAGCGTCGATGTTTTGGCAATGCCAGCGGGCGCCACCCAGAGCGAACAAGTTAGCATGAAAAAGGCAAGGCATAGACCTTCTGGTCATGCCTTGCCTTTTGAATGACAAATTGTCGCTCTGGGTGGCGCGCAGCGTCGACCGGTCCGTCGTTCGTTAGAACGGCGGAACCTCTAGAGCAGGGTAACGCTAAAGCTGCGAACGTCCGTCTCACCCGGTGCCAAGGTAATGGTGTTGACCTTGTGCTCAAAGACGTCGTCCTCGGTGTCCATGGTGGTATGACCGGTCCAGGGCTCGAGCGCCACAAACGGGGCGTCGTTGGCGGCAGACCACACGCCGATGTACTTAAAGCCCTCAAAGTCGATCTTGACGCCGTGGCCCGACTTGCGGCCGCGCAGCGTGAGCGTGGAACCCGGGACATCGGTGAACATGATGGCATCGTTATCGAAGCTGCGGTACGTGATGAGCAGCACGTCCGAGTTATCGGGAGCCTTGTAGCTGCCCTCGAACGTCATAAGACCGTCGGGCGTGATGATGGGGGCCTCGTTAGTCCAAGCCTCGGTAAACGCCAGCTCGTAATCCTCGAACGCCTCGTCTTCGGCACCGGGGGCGGGCACGTTGAATGCAGGATGACCGCCCACCGAGAACGGCAGGGCCACGTCGCCGGTGTTGGTGACGGCAAAGGTCTGCGTGAGCGTGGCGTCGCCGGTCAGGGCATAGGTCATGTTGAGCTTAAAGTGGAACGGGAACGCCTTGAGCGACTCGGGCGTGTCAGTGATCTCGTACGTTACCGAGGAGCCGTCCTCCGAAACCTCGACCAACTTGTGCTCGACGATGCGAGCGAGTCCATGGCGCGGCATCTCGCAGGTGCCGGCCGCAGATGTCGCCATGTTGTTGCGCAGCGATCCCACGATGGGGAACAGGATAGGCGCATGCTTGCCCCAAAAGGCCGGGTCGCCCTGCCACAGATACTCGTTGCCGTTGAGGGCAAGGCTCGTGAGCTGGGCGCCCATGGAATCGATGGCCGCGGTGAGGCCGCCGCGCTTGATGGTAGTGACGGTGGACATGCTACTTCCTCCAATAGTAAACAACGGTGTCGAGGGCTATTGTCCCACTCTTGGCGGCGGGGTTGAGCGACAGGTGCAGTTATTGAGCAATAGCGTAAAGGTCAAACCCGCCCTGCGGCGTGCTATCGACCGTATCGGGCGCCTGTGAATTAAAACTCACCGGAACCATGCGCTTTGAGGCACGGTAACGCGTGCCGTCGGTGGCGACGGGCGGCTCATCGACCGTGAGCTCGTAGTCGCCGGGCTTGAGCTCGATGCCGTCACCTTCGGAATTGACGTATTGGTACTCGTCGATCGCTTGCCCCTTGAGCGTGCGACCCACGATATGGACGAGCATCTGGCTGTCGCCGCGCGCGGTGTCCCACGTCGCGCCGTCCTTGACCTCGACCGATACATGCACCGAGCGCGTGCGGCTGAGCGATTGTTCGACGGACATCTCGACCTTGGCGGCGTCTTTTCGTTGTTGTTCAACATGGCTCCAGACGTTTCCAATTACCGAGCATGCGATAACGCCGGCCATGAAGGCGATGAGGATGGGGCCGAGCGGAGAGCGACGGCCCGCGTCCTCCTCGCGAGCCAGGTCGGGGCGACGTGTGGGCGCGGGTGCTTGGGCACCCTGCGAGGGCACGTCGAGAATGCTGAAGGATGCCGTACTGCCGGGGTCGATGTTATGGCGCGGCTGCGGGATCTTGGCCGGCGAGATGGACATGTCCGCCGGCTCACCGAGTGTGGCCGTGGCATCGACCTTAGCTTCATCGGCCTCGGCTTGGGCCCAAGCCTGCTCAAAGGTCAGGGGCTCGGCGGCATCGGAGGCGGCGTCAGGCTCGACAGCAGCATCGTTGCCGGCCTCGTCCTCGTCGCTCGACACGTCACGCGGCGCGGGCTCGTCCCACTCCTCGTCCGGAGCCTCGCCCTCGCTATACCACCATTCAAAGTTATCGATATCCATACGGGGCGCCCCTTAAGCCTCGCAAATAAACACTTGCCAGCCTTATACCCCCAGATGGCACGGGAGCTCGCCGGCACAGACAGGAAAAGCGTCACAACATTCGACGCTTTTCCTCGTTTTCGAGATTTTTATCAAATGTTGTGACGGTTTGGGCAGCAGCCACACCACGAATGTGACAAAGGGACTGTCCCTTTGTCACATCTGGAGGGTAACAGGGATTTGGATGCAGCAAAAGTCCTCTTGGTGGGACTCGTCGTAGCTCGTGGTATCGAGGTAGCAAAAGTCGAAAGCGTTGCCAACGGGCTGGAGCGCGTGCTCGTCCATGCAGGCAACGATGGCGCGGATGCCCTCGGGCTCGTACGGCATACCCCAGCGGCTCATGCACAGGTATGTGCCCTCGGGCAGCACTTCGATGCCGATCTCTGCCAGCTCGGCGGGATCGCTCGGCAGCAGTTCCTCGGCACCGCGCGGCAGCACGGCAAAGGAGCCCGCGCCGGCGATAGGGTCGTCGGAATGCAGCGCCTCACGACGCAGCATGGCACCCCAGCCGCGCATAGGGCGCGTGCCCGTCAACGCACGCATGCGCAGGATGGCCCGCATGAGCGTGGGGTGAAGCATAGAGCGGCCGCGCTCGATATCGCCTGGAAACTCCTCAAAGACCACGTAGCGACGCTCAAACTGCTTGAGCTCCGGCCTGCCCTCGCGCTCGCGCCAGTAAACCGCCTCGTCGTAAAAGTTCAGGCGCTCCTGCACGCTCGCGCGCTCGGCTTTGAGGCCGGCGATCTGTTCATCGAGCGCTTGCACCCGCGAGCGCAGGTGATCGGTCATCTCGCCAATGTCGAACGTCGAGGTCAGGCGGTCAATCTCGTCGAGTTCGAGCCCTAGGTCGCGCAGCATGCAGATCAGACGCATGAGCGGGATCTGCGTGGGCGAATAGAAACGGTAGCCCTTTTCGTTCACCACGGCGGGCTTAAACAGACCGATCTTGTCGTAGTAGATGAGCGTTTGGCGCGAAACATTGAACAAGCTCGCCATCTCGCTAATCGCATACATGCCCGTCTGCATAGATCCTCCCGACACATCCTTTGACGCGAAAAGCCCGCCGCCCACAGGGGCAGCGGGCTCAAACACTCCTCGTATCCTACCCTAAAGACGCCTATGACCAGCGCTTATAGTTTGCACATGACACGCCGACGGCCTCGAGCGCCTTGGCGGCGATGTGATGCACCGCGTCATCGAGCGTGGCGGGGCCGTTGTAAAACGTGAGCATGGGCGGCATGAGCATGACGCCCGGTACGCGCGCCAGGCGCGCCATGTTGTCGACATGAATGGCGCTGAAGGGCGTCTCGCGCACCATGAGCACCAGGCGGCGCTGCTCTTTCATCTGCACGTCGGCCGCACGCAGCAACAGATTGTCGCTGTAGCCGCTCGCGATGCCGGCGAGCGTCTTCATGGAGCACGGGGCCACGATCATGCCGTCGACCGGATAGGTGCCGCTTGCGATGGCGGCGCCGATGTTCTTGTTGTCGTAGACCACATCGGCATGCGTGGCAAACTCGTCGAGCGCCATGCCGAGCTCCTGCTCGATGGTGATCTCTCCCCCGCGCGTGACGACAAGCGCCGACTCGGCACCGGCCTGACGCAGGCATTTGAGGCACTCAAGGCCCAGCGCGGCACCGCTGGCGCCAGACACGCCAACGACAATGCGACGGGGACGGACAGAAGACTCAGGCATGACAACTCCTAACAACAAAATGGCAGCTATAGGTCGGGCAATGTCAGCGAGCGCGCGTCTGGCGAGGCAAGGTGCCCCGAAACAAGAAGGCATAGGGCTTATGCCCATGCCTTCGCAGTTGAGGGGCAGATTGCCCGCCAGGCGCGGGCGCAGCGTCGAGTGGTCCGACGTTCGGTAGAACGCCGGAACCTTAGAAAGCAATCTCCTTGGCCCACTTGTCTGTGTCGATCTCCATGAACTGCGAGCGAATGAAGTTCTTCTTGAGGTCGAACGGGACCGTGCAGTCGAAGATGGCCTTGCAGGCGATGCCGTGCTCGCGAATCGTGGGGTCGAACGCGGGGTCGTTGGACGGGTCGAGCACGTGGCAGTGGCAGCCGGGGATGGTGATGAGGTCGACGTCGGCCTGGAAGCGCGTGGTCATGGCCCACATCACGTCGCTCATATCGAAGATATCGACATCCTCGTCAACAAGGATGACGTGCTTGAGCTCGGAGAATGCCGAGAAGGCGAGCATGGCGGCGTTGCGCTGACGGCCCTCGTCATTTTTGCTCGACTTCTTAAACTGCATGATGGCAACGAACTTGCCGCCGCCGCAGGGAGCGGCGTGGACGTTGAGCAGACGGCCCGGGATGGCGGTCTCGACCATCTTGTAGATGGAGGCCTCGGTGGGGATACCGGCCATGGACACGTGCTCGTGCGAAGGACCGATGCAGCTCTCCATAATGGGGTTGACGCGCGTGGTAACGGCGGTGATCTTGATCACCGGGCAGACCTTGGCGCCACCGGTGTAACCGGGGAACTCGGGCATGGCGTAGCCGTGGCCGTTGACGTCCTCGTTGATGGTCTCGTCGTGCATGAGGTAGCCCTCGAGCACGTACTCGGCATTGGCGATGCACTTCTGCGGAACGGTGACGCAGTCGGCAAGCTCGACAGCGTGGCCGCGCAGGGCGCCGGCAATTTGCAGCTCGTTGAAGCCGAGCGGTGTGGTGGGAGCCTCAAAACCGCAGCACATGTACACGGCGGGGTCCAAACCGATGGAGATGGAGATGGGCATATCCTCGCCACGCTGGCAGTACTCGTCAAAGAACGCGCCCAGGTGACGGCTGCCGGGGGTAATCCACATGGCGAGCTTGTCCTTGTCGACGCAGGAGAAACGGTGGATGGTCACGTCGGACTGGGAGCCGTCGGGGCTCGTGCCGTAGGCGAGGCCCATGGTGATGTAGGGGCCGCCGTCGACGGGCGTGTTGGTAGGAGCGGGAACGATCTTGCGCAGGTCAAAGCCCTCGTCGGTCGCCTTGTACACGACCTCTTGGCAGTCGACGTGCGCACCCTCGGCGATCTGCTCGGGCGCGATCAGGTTCTCGAAGCGCTTACCGATCTCGAGGCCCAGGTGCTCCTCATCCAGGTCGAGCAGGGCGGCAACGCGCTTGCGGCTGGCAAGCATGCCGATGCAGACCTTGGCGTCGTCAAAGCCCTTGACGTTGTTGAAGACCATCGCCGGACCCTCTTTGGTCGGACGCATAACGGTGCCGCCGGCACCGACGTGTCGATAGACGCCCGAAACCTCGGCATCGGGATCGACCTGGGTGTCGGTCTCGAGCAGCTGGCCCGGCATCTTGCGCAAAAAGTCGAGTGCGGAGCGCAGGTCGTGGATCTGGGAAGCATCGGTAGTGGACATAGCGTGCTCCTTTCGGGAGAGTGCCCGGCGGCGAGGATGCCGCCGGGCTGGGTAACGTAGTGGGGCCGCGGCGCTCATAGATGGGACGCTCGGCCACTCGCAGTTCGAGCACTCGGCTGCTTACAGCCCAAGCGCTCGACCGCTTACATCAGGCCAAAGAGGTGGAACCAGGCGGCCTCGACCAGCACGACGATAAAGACGACCGCAGTGAGGGGAATGCCCATGCGCATAGCCTCTTTGGAGGTGTAGCCGCCGGCGTCCTTGCCCTCGCCGATAAGGATCGGCAGGTTGTGGAACGGCAGGATGTAGTGGATGTTGATGGACGTGAAGACGATGAGCGCCACGGCGAGCGGGCTCACGCTGGAGCCGGCCGCGAAGCTGATGAACGCCGGCACGCACACGCCGAGCACGGCCATGACCGAGCCCATGAACATGTGGATGATCATGGAGAGCGCGGCGACAAGCAGGGCGAACAGGAAGATGTTCTCGGGCACGGAGCTGGGAAGCACGACATCGGCGATCCAGGCGTTCATGCCGGTGGCACCGCCCACGGAACCCACGGCCATGGCGGCCGTCAGGAACATGAGGGACTTGATGTCGACAGCGTTCCAGCTGGCGGGGGTAAGGACCTCGCCGATGATGGGCATGGCGAGCGCGACACCGATGGCAAGTGTCACCCAGCCGATGTAATCGCCCGAGACGGTGAGCCACAGCGCGATGGCGATGACAAGCCACACGATGGTGCGGATCTCCTTGACGGAGAGCTTACCGAGCGCGGCCTGCTTGGCCACGATCCGCTCGCGATCGTAGACGAGCTCCTTGCTGGGCTTAAAGAGGAAGAGGCCCAAGAACAGGGTACACAGCAGCGCAACCAGCATGGGCACGCTCATGTACAGGAACCAGTCGATAAAGGACGGGCTCATGCCGCCGGCCTCGGCGCTGTACTGCGCAACAAGCGGGTTGAGCGTGGAGTCGCCCGTCAGGAAGAACATGGAACCCGGGGCGGCAGCGGCAAACACGAGGAATCCGAGCTTGCCGCGGTCATCGTCACCGTAGCCGGCGGACTCGGCGATGACCGAGACGACGGCGAGGATGAGGAAGGCGCGGGGGAACGGGTGCGGGATCAGCAGCGACAGCACAAAGGTGAGCGCGAAGATCGAGATGATGAGCGACTTGGCGTCGCGCACGAACTTGAGCATAAACGCATAGGCGATGCGCTCGCCCAGCCCCGACTCCTTGACCGCGCTGGCGATGAGGTAGGCGCCGATGACGAGCCACATGGTAGCTTTGGTCCACGAGCTAAACGTGGAGGCGACCGTCGCCGAGATGCTCGCGGCGCCCGTGTCGTCCACGCACACCTTGAACAGAACGAGCAGCGCGCAGTAGAGCAGGCCCACAAAGCCCGGCTGTGCCACGCCACATGCCCAGAACACCACCGTGGCGAGCGTCAGTGCTAGACAGGTCTGAGCGCCGACCGTGAGCTCGACCGTCGAGCTCAGCTCCGCCAAAGGAAGAAACTTCACCAGCAAAAAGACAACGATACCCAGCACAAAGCCAATTTCGCGCTTGGTGATCTTAAACGCCTTCTTTTCCGCTTCCATCTCCCCACCTTTCTTGTTGGGGGCGCTCCGGATTCGCGGCCACGTTGCCACTTAAAAAGGCGCGCCCGTTATCGGACACCCCTTACGTTGCGCTGTGTTGTTGCAATACAGTCAAGCGGGATTTTTGGATGAGAAGCGATCCCCTAGACAAAAACCGTCACAACATTCGACGCTTTTCCTCGTTTTCGAGATTTTCATCGAATGTTGTGACGGTTTGGATATGGCAAAGGGACTGTACCTTTGTTACATAGCGAAGGCCGTACGGATGGATGGGTCGCTGAGCGCCTCGCGGAGCCAGGGGGCCAGCTGCTCGGGGTGACCCTGCAGGTAGCCTTTGAGCTCGGACGGGGCCACGCGACGCACCTCCGAGATCTCCTCTTGGTTGATATGCAGCTCGCCCGGCTCGACATGGGCTGCGAACACCTCGCACCATTCGCACTCGCAGCGACCGTCGCCGTGGTCCTCGCGGTAGACGATATGGCCCAGATGTTTGAGATCGCCCGGCTCGCGCGCGACGCCGAGCTCCTCGCCCATGCGACGTGCCGTGGCGGCCGCGACGTCTTCCCCGGGGAGCGGATGGCCGGCGCAACCGTCGGCAAGCACCCCACCCCAAAGGCGCTTGAGCTTGCTGCGACGACAGAGCAGCAGGCGCGCGTCTTCGCCCCGGCCCTCAACTAGAAGCGTCAGAAAAGCCTGGTGCAGAATGCCCTCGCCGGCATGTGCCTCGATGCGATCGACAGGGCCAAGCGCCTCGCCGGTCGCGGCATCGACCGCCACGACCTCGGCGCCTGCACCGCCCTCATCCCAGCCGGCGCGCAGGATGCGCGCGGCGGCCTCCTCGAGCGCGGCGATGAGCTCCTTGGTGGTAGCGAGCACGCGCTGCAGATCGTCCGCAGTCGCATGCTCCACATGAAAGCCCGTGCTTGCAACTACCGGCACGCCAAAGCGCGTGGCCAGCGCCGCCGCGATATCGTGCGCCGGGATCTCATCTCGATGGCACGGAACGGCCAGGATGCTCACGGTCGCCGTGCGACCGGGCTCAGGGCGCGGAATGGCCTGCGCCGTGGCGCCCAGATGCGCGTACTCCGGCGAGCAGGCGTACACCACCATGCCGCGCGGCGTCACCGTCAACTGGGCCTCGAGCGCAAACT